>NZ_JBHJUW010000027.1:0-81205 GCF_042268205.1 Streptomyces sp. NPDC056160 | reverse complement strand
CGTCCGGACCGACGGGCCAGGACGTACCTGCGCAGCGCCCGTGCGTACCGCCGCACCCGGCCGGACCCGGCTCAGCATCCTCACCCCCGCCGGATGTGTGGCGGCGCCCCGAGGCAGGGAAACCATTCCGGCATCCGGGGTGAAAACACCCGAAGCGGGAATGGAGTCGGGAGCAGCAACATGCGCCAGCCCCACGAAGCGGCACCGTCCCCCGTGCCGCTGGCGGCGACCCTGCGCGAGCTGAGGGGCCGTACGGGCCTGAGCCTGGCGGCGCTCGCCACGCGCACCCCTTACAGCAAGTCCGCCTGGCACCGCTACCTCAGCGGGGCCAAGCACCCGCCCCGCTCGGCCGTGGAGGCGCTGGCCCGGCTCGCGGGCGCCGACCCGGCCCCGGTGCTGGCGCTGTGGGAGGCCGCTCGGGACGCCGCGCCCACCGTGCCCGCAGTGCCCGTCCCGCGCGGGCCCGCAGCCCCGGACGCCCCGGACACGCCCACGAGGTCCGGCCGGCCGGCCGGGGGGCGACGACGGCTGCCGCTGCTGCCCACGCTCACCCTGCTGACGGCGCTCGCCGCGGTCGCCGCGGCCCTGGCCGCCTCCTCACGCGGTGCCTCGCCGGGCACGCGGGCGGCGTTCACCTCCCCGCGCTGCCAGGGCCGCTCCTGCCAGGGCGAGTTGCCCGGCGCCTCGGCCTGCGCGCGGGACGCGCAGACCCGCAGCGCCGTGTCCGACGCGACGTACACGGTGCGGCTGCGCTGGTCCCCGTCCTGCCACACCGCGTGGTCCCAGGTGGGGGTGCGCGGCGCGGTGGCGCGGGAGATCTCCGTGCGGACCGGTGAGGACGTCCTGACGGCCGCCTACTCCGCCGGTGACAGCGGGGGCGACACCAGTCCGATGCTGGCCGCCTCCTCGCCGCGCGGGGTGGAGGCGTGCGCCGAGGTGAACGGCGAGGTGGCGTGCACGGGACTGGATGCCGACGCGGGCCGGGAGCCGTGACGTACCCGGCGGGATGTGGCGTCACGTCAGGTGATGGGCGCAGTCCGGCGGCGGGCTCACTTGATGATCGCGTTGGCCACCACGACGATCAGCCCGAACAGGGCGTCCACCAGCCCCGTGGCCAGCGCGACCGCCCAGCGCCGCCCCGCCCACCGCGCCGACGCCAGCCCCAGGACGAACAGGAGGGCGATGTTGAAGACGAACGCCGGGTACTCCACGCCGTCCGCGGGCCACCAGCCCCAGCCGGCGCCCGCGAGGATCAGCACCGTGGGCAGCATGGCCACCACCAGCGGCCACTCCCCCGCGAGCGCGCGCAGGGCCTCACCGCGCCGGTGCGGTCCGCGCTCGGCGATGTAGTGGGAGTAGCCGTGCGCCAGGGCCGAGGCGAACGCGGTCACCAGCAGCCAGGCGGCGTCGTAGCGGCGGGCCGCCGGTGAACTGTGCCCGTACTCGGTCAGCGCGGCGACCATGGCGCAGGCGACCACGGCGCCGTAGACCCCGCCGAAGAGCAGGAGGGAGCGGGTGTCGTGCGCGGACGGCCCGGGAACGGCCGCCGTCGGGTCCGCCATGGGCTGCTCGCTTCCCGGGCGTACGGAGACGGATCCCCCAACGATCACCCGGCGCGGCCGCCCCCGCCACTCCACGTCCGCCCGACGATGTGTCCGTGCGGCCGTTGCGATCCCCCACACTCTGTCCACGCCACGCGCTCGCGCGCCCCCGTTAAGGTCCCCCCATGACCCACAGTTTCGCTCTCCACGTTCCCGGTGTCCCCGACGCCGAGCTGGTTCCCGGGCCGCTCGCCCCGGAGCAGATCGTCTCCGGCACGCCCGAGGTGACCGGCAAGGTCGTCTGGGAGTCGGCGGACGGCCGGCAGGCCCGCGGCATCTGGCAGATCACCCCGGGGATCGTCACCGACACGGAGGCGGACGAGCTGTTCGTCGTGCTGAGCGGTTCGGCGACCATCGAGGTGGAGGGCGGGCCGACCCTGCGTGTCGGCCCGGGTGACATGGCGGTGCTGCGCGAGGGCGACCGGACGAGGTGGACGGTGCACGAGACGCTGCGCAAGGTGTACGCGGTCAACCTCTGACCCGCTCCCGCCGGTTGTCCGAGGTGTTCGTACCGACAAGAATGTCTCCGCCACCGCCACCCGCACCCGCACCCGCACCCGCACCCGCACCCGCGGAACAGCGGTCCATGCGCATCGGAATCCTCGGCCTCGGCCGGATCGGCGCCTTCCACGCCGAGACCCTGTCCGGACTCGACGCGGTCACCTCGCTCGTCGTCGCACACCCGTTCGCGCCGGCCGTCGAGGCAGCCGCCGAGCGGTTCGGGGCGGAGGTCGCGAGGTCGCCGGAGGCACTGCTGGCCGCGGGCGTGGACGGCGTCGTCGTGGCCGCCGCGACCGACACGCACCCGGCGCTGATCCTCGCCGCCGTCCGGGCCGGTCTCCCGGTCTTCTGCGAGAAGCCCGTGGCCCGCACCATGGCGGAGGGCACCGAGGTGCTCAAGGCGGTCGCGGACAGCGGCGTACCCGTGCGGATCGGCTACAACCGCCGCTTCGACGCCGGTTTCGCCGCCGCCCGGGACGCCGTCCGCTCCGGTGAACCGGGCCCGCTGCACACCGTACGGTCCACCACGCTGGACCCCGCGCCGCCGCCCGCCGCTTACGTCGCCGCCTCCGGGGGCATCTTCCGCGACTGCGCGGTGCACGACTTCGACGTCATCCGGTGGGTGACGGGCCGCGAGGTGAGCGAGGTGTACGCCGTCGGCGGCAACCGGGGCGGTCCTGACCCTGGACGACGGCACCCTCGCCCTGGTGTCCAACAGCCGTCACAATGCGCGGGGTTACGACGTCCGCATGGAGCTGCACGGCTTCGCCGACTCCCTCGCCGTGAGGCTCGACGACAAGATGCCGCTACGGTCGGCCGAACCGGGGGTGGGCTTTCCCTCCGGTGTCCCGCACGACTTCTTCATGGACCGGTTCGCCGCCGCCTACCGGGCCGAACTCGCCGCGTTCACCGAGGTCGTGGCCGGGCGGCTGCCTCCGCCGTGCACGGTCGCGGACGCCCTGGAGGCCGGCTGGATCGCCGAGGCGTGCACGTTGTCGCTGCGCGAGCACCGGCCGGTGCGCGTCGCGGAGGTGCGCACCGGCTGAGGCACCGCACCGGCACGCGAGAGGTCGGCGGGAACCGGCCGTGACGGGGGCCGTCCGGAGGTGCACGGGCCGTGCGACCCGACGTCCCCGGCGCAGGAGCGCCCCCGCCCCGCCGCCTGACGGCGCCGCCCCGCCCCCGGGCCCTGGAGCGGGAGTGCGCCCTCGGCGCCGGGGGCGTCAGGCCCCGCAGGACCTCAGGAACCGGCGGGTGCGTACGGCGATGGGCAGCGGTACGTCCGGTGCGCAGGGGTACATGTCCTGCTCGACGATCGCGAACAGGTCGACGCCCAGTCTCTGCGCGGCCACCAGTACGGGTTCCAGGTCCGGCACCCCGCTCGGCGGTTCGCACATCACGCCGCGCCGCACGGCCGGCCCGAAGGGGAGCCCGTCCGCCACCACTTCGGCCAGGATCTCCGGATCGACCTGCTTGAGGTGCAGGTAACCGATCCGCTCGCCGTACGTCTCGATCAGTTCGACGCTGTCCCCGCCGCAGTACGCGTAGTGCCCGGTGTCCAGGCACAGGCCGACCAGGCCGGCGTCGGTGGCGTCGAGGAAGCGGGTGACGTGGGCCTCGGTGTCGATGTGGGTGTCGGCGTGCGGGTGGACGACGATGCCGAGGCCGTACGTCTCCTTGACCCGGCGGGCGAGCCGCTCCGTCCCCCGGGTCAGGTGCTCCCACTGCTCGGTCGTCAGCTCCGGCGGCTCCAGGATCTCGGCCGTCCGGTCGTCCCGCCAGAAGGACGGGATGACGACGAGGTGCCGCGCGCCGACGGCCCGGGTGAGCGCGGCGACGCGGGCGACGTGTTCCCAGGTGGACTCCCACACGGACGGGCCGCGGTGCAGCCCGGTGAAGACGGTGCCCGCCGAGACCTTGAGGCCGCGCCGGGCCAGCTCGTCGGTGAGCAGGGCCGGGTCGGTCGGCAGGTAGCCGTAGGGGCCCAGTTCGATCCAGGGGTAGCCGGCCTCGGCCACCTCGTCCAGGAAGCGGTCCCAGGGGGTCTGCCGGGGATCGTCGGGAAACCACACGCCCCAGGAGTCGGGGGCCGAGCCGACCCGGATGCGGTCGAGCGCGGGCACGGTCATGTCAGGAGTTCCCTTCGGGGGCGCCGGTTCGGGAGTCGACGGTTCGGAAGTCGGGGGCGGGAATCGGGGAGGCGAGCGGGGCGGGAGTCGGCTGTTCCGGAGTCGGGGAGCGGGAGTCGGAGGTTCGGGGTCGGAGGTTCGGAGTCGAGGGTTCGGAGTCGGGGGGTGGGAGTCGAGGGTCCGGAAGTCGAGGGTTCGGGAGTCGCACGGGCGGCGGTCGCGTGGAGCGAGGGGGAGGAGCACGGGAGCGAGGATCGCCCCTGCGGGGGTCACGGGGTCGTGTCGCGTGGGGTCCCTTCTCCCGCGTCCTTGCGCTTTCGGTCTTCTCGGGCGCCGTCCTGGCGCGGGAAGCCCTGGCGCGGGAAGCCCTGGCGCGGGAAGCCCTGGCGCGGGAAGTCGTCCTCCCCGGGGAGTTCCTCGATGCCGACGCCGCGAACCTGGGACAGCTCGTGCTTGAGGGCGGCGAGTTCGGCACCGCCCGCCATGTGGTCGGTCAGCTCCTGGAGGCCGACCTCGCCGCGCGCCGCGGACAGTTCCGGGGTGCCCAGACGCAGCACGCTGAAGTGGTCGCCGACCAGGTACGCGTGGTGCGGATTGTGGGTGATGAAGATGACGCCGAGGCCGCGGTCGCGGGCGGCGGCGATGTACTTCAGCACCACCCCGGACTGTTTGACGCCGAGGGCGGCGGTGGGTTCGTCGAGGATGAGGACCCGGGCGCCGAAGTGGAGGGCGCGGGCGATCGCCACGCACTGGCGCTGGCCGCCGGAGAGGGTGCCGACGGGCTGCTCCAGGTCCTCCAGCACGATGCCCATGCCGCGCAGTTCCTCGTCCGCGGTCCGCTTCATGCGCGCGATGTCGAGGCGGCGGACCGGCCAGGGGCCGCGGGTCAGTTCGGAGCCGAGGAAGAAGTTCCGCCACACCGGCATGAGCGCAACGGTGGCCAGGTCCTGGTAGACGGCGGCGATGCCCTTGGCCAGGGCCTCGCGGGGAGTGGAGAACCGTACCGGGGCGCCGTCGACGAGGAACTCGCCCTCGGTGTGCTGGTGCAGCCCGGAGACGATCTTGATGAGGGTGGACTTTCCGGCGCCGTTGTCGCCTAGGACGCAGGTCACCCGCCCGGGGTGGACCGCCAGGTCGACGCCGTGCAGCGCCCGGATGTTGCCGTACGACTTCCCGGCGCCCCTCAGCTCGACGACAGGCCGCTCGCTGCCGGGCGCGGCGTCACCCGGAACGGCGCCGTCCGTCGCGGCGGGTGCGCCCGCCCGCCCCCCGCTCTCCGGCGCGCTCCCTCTCCCGGCCCCTGCCGCGCCCGGTGCTCGGGCCCTGTCGTGCTCCATGTCGGTCACCTCCCGGTCGCCGTGCGCCGGACCCACAGATTGATGAGGACGGCTCCGAGCAGCATCGCGCCGAGGAAGGCCTTGAACCAGTCGGGGTTCCATCCCGCGTAGACGATGCCCTGGTTCACCATGCCGAACATGAAGGCGCCGAATACCGGGCCGATCGCCGAACCGTATCCGCCGGTGAGCAGACAGCCGCCGATGACGGCCGCGGCGATGTAGATCAGCTCGTTGCCGACACCCTCGCCGGACTGCACGGTGTTGAAGGAGAACAACTGGTGCATGCCGACGAACCAGGCGCCGAGGCCGACCAGCATGAACAGTGTGATCTTGGTGAAGGTCACCGGTACGCCGACCGCGCGGGCGCTGTCCTGGTCGCCGCCGACCGCGAGGACCCAGTTGCCGTACCGGGTGCGCAGCAGCACCCAGGTGGCGAGCGCGGCGAAGACCAGCCACCACACGACGGTGATCTTCACCTGGACCCCGCCGACGCCGAAGGAGGAGGCGAACAGGGCCCTCGCCTGGTCGAAGCCCTCCATGTCGCTGACGTCGTCGGTGGCGACGTTGCCGGTGACCAGCTTGGTGACCGCGAGATTGACGCCCTGGAGGATGAGGAAGGTGCCCAGGGTGACCAGGAAGCTCGGCAGGCCGGTCTTCACCAGCATCCAGCCGTTGAACGCGCCGATGCCCAGCGAGAGCGCCAGGGCGACGATCACGCCGGTCCACACGTTCACGGTCAACTGGTAGCTGAGCATGCTCGCGGTCAGCGCCGAGGTGATCACGGCGACCCCGGCCGAGAGGTCGAACTCGCCACCGATCATCAGCAGGGCCACCGGCAGGGCCATGATCCCGATGGTCGAGGACTGGTAGAGGACCGTCGCCATCGAGCCGCCCTGGCGGACCGATGGCGCCGCGGCGAGGAAGAAGACGAGGACGGCGAGGGCGCCGAGGAAGACCCCGACCTCTGGCCGGGCCAGCAGGCGCGGCACCGGCGGGCGCCGCGCGGTCCGGCTCCGGCTCCGCGGGCCGCCCGGACCCGGCCCGGTGGCGACGGCCGTCGCGGTCCGCCCGCTCGCGCCGCTCACCGGGTGCCCTTGGCGGCGAACCCGGCGACCTTGTCGACGTTGGTCCGGTCGACGAAGGCGGGGCCGGTCAGCACCGGCTGCACGCCGCCGCCGCTGTAGTTGCCGTTGTTCCGGTAGAGCCACAGGGAGTCGACCGCGAGGTAGCCCTGGAGGTAGGGCTGCTGGTCGACGGCGAACTGGATGTCGCCCTTCTGCACGGCGCGGGCCAGGTCCTTGTCGAGGTCGAAGGTGGCGACCTTCGCCTTGCCGCCCGCGTCGTGCACGGCCTGCACGGCGGTCAGCGCGAAGGGGGCGCCGAGGGTGACGACGTGGTCGATGCCGCTGTCCTGCTTGAGCTTCGCGGTGATCGTCGATTTCACGGACGGCATGTCGGTGCCGTTCACGTACAGCGTCCCGGTGGTGCCCTCGAAGGTCTTCTTCAGGCCGTCGCAGCGCTGGGTCAGGCCGACGTTGCCCTGTTCGTGGATCACACAGACGACATGCTTGGCGCCGACCTCGTTCAACTTGGTGCCGAACGCCTCGCCCGCCACGCTCTCGTCCTGCCCGAAGAACTCCAGCAGCCCGAGCTTCCTCCAGTCGCTCAGACCGGAGTTGAGGCCGACCACGGGGATGCCGCCCCCGACCGCCTTGCCGATGACGCCCTTCATCGCGTCGGGTTTGGCCAGCGTGACCGCGATGCCGTCGACCTTCTGGTCGATCGCGTTCTGCACGAGGTTGGCCTGGTTGCCGGCGTTGGGGTCGGCGGCGTAGACCAGCTTGATGTTGTCCTTGGCGGCGGCGGCCTCGGCACCCTTGCGGACGATGTCCCAGAACGTGTCGCCGGCAGCCTGGTGCGTGACCAGCGCGACCGTCATCCGGGGGGTGGTGGCCCGGCCCGCGGCGGCGGCAGCTCCGCCCTCCGCGGCCTTCTTTCCGCCCGAGCTGCTGGAGCAGCCGGCGAGGGTGAGGGCCGCCGCCGCGGCGAGGGCCACGGCGGGGGCGAGTCGGCGGGAGCGGGAGGAGCGGTCCATCTTTCCTGCACCTCACTGTTCACTGTGCGACGACGGGGAAACGAGGGAAGGAAGGAGCTGGGGCGAACTGACGAATGAGCGAACGGACGAAGGAGCGAACAGAAAAAGGGGTGCGCGAGCAGAGGAGCGACCGGCCCGGGAAGAGAGGAACGGAAGGAAGCGAACGGGGAGAAGGTGGGAGGGCGGCGGGATCCGGGCGGGCGGCCCCGGCGGGTCCGCCGGGTTCACGGCTGGTGCGCTGGATTCACGGCTGGATTCACGGCTGGTGCGCTGGGACGGGATCCAATCCCTTACCGCTCCCGCTGTCAATACTTTGTCAAGACATCATTTCACGCTCAGGTCCGAATGTAAGTACAAACTATTGACACGCTCCCCCGGTGCCCCTACACCTGGGAGGCGGCAGGCCCCCGGATCCGTGTCCTGAACGGAGCCCTCCCTTGAGCGTCACCATCCCCGACCTCACCTCGGTCAGAGCCCGGCACCCCGGCGCCGTCGCCGAGGCGGCCGAACGCCGGGTGCGCCGCCCGCTGATCGGCGACAGCGGGCGGCTGATGATCGTGGCCGCCGACCATCCCGCCCGCGGGGCGCTCGGCGTCGGGGGCCGCCGGCTGGCCATGGCCGACCGCGCCGACCTGCTGGAGCGCCTGTGCCTGGCCCTGTCCCGGCCCGGTGTCGACGGCGTGCTCGCCTCCGCCGACATACTGGAGGACCTGCTGCTCCTCGGCGCACTCGACGGCAAGGTGGTCATGGGCTCCATGAACCGCGGCGGCCTGGCGGGCGCGTCCTTCGAGATGGACGACCGCTTCACCGGCCACCGCGCCCACGACATCGCCCGCCTGCGCTTCGACGCCGGCAAGCTGCTGCTGCGCCTCGACTACGACGACCCCGGCTCCCTGGCCACCATGGAATCCGCGGCCCGTGCGGTGGACGAGATGGCCGCGGCGCGCCTGCCGGTGTTCGTCGAGCCGTTCATCTCCCGCCGGACCGGCGGCAGGATCGTCAACGACCTGTCCGCCGAGGCCGTCATCCGTTCCATCGCCATCGCCTCGGGCCTGGGCGGCACCTCCGCGTACACCTGGCTGAAGCTGCCGGTCACCGCGGACCCGGACGACATGGCCGAGGTGCTGCGCACCTCCACCCTCCCCGCCGTGCTGCTGGGCGGGGAGGTCGGCGACGACCAGGAGGGGGCCTACGCGCGCTGGCGCAAGGCCCTGCGGCTGCCCACCATCCAGGGCATGGTCGTGGGCCGTTCACTGCTGTACCCCGCGAAGGGCGGCGTCGAGGACGCCGTCGACACGGCCGTGAGCCTGCTGTGAACAGGAGGGACCGCACCCCGATGACCCCCGCTCCCCCACCGACCGGCCCCACCCGCCCCACCACTCCCGCCGGCCCCACCGACCCGGCGCGCCCCGCCAGCCCGGCCGACCCCGCAAGCCATGCCGACCCCACAAGCCAGGCCGCAAGCCAGGCCGACCCCACACCGCAGGCCGGCGCTCACCACCTCCGCGCCGGTCAGGCGGCCGACGGCGCCTACGCCGTGCACGTCAGCCCCGAGTCCGCCCGCTGGGGCCACTCCTCCCTCCGGGTCCTCCAGCTGCCGCCCGGCGGCTCGCACACCTTCGACACCGGCGACAGCGAGTGGATCGTGCTGCCGCTCAGCGGGGGCTGCGCGGTCGCCTGCGCCGGTGCCACCGGCCACGGCACGTTCGCGCTCACCGGCCGCAAGAGCGTGTTCAGCGGCGTGAGCGACTTCGCCTACGTCCCCCGGGACGCGCGGACCACCGTCTCGTCCGCCGGCGGCGGGCGCTTCGCGCTCACCGGCGCCCGCTGCGCCCGGCGCCTGCCCGCCCGGTACGGACCGGCCTCGGGCGTGCCGGTGGAACTGCGGGGCAGCGGCGCCTGCTCCCGCCAGGTCAACAACTTCGCCGCCGCGGGGGTCTGGGACTGCGACGCCCTGATCGCCGTCGAGGTGCTCACCCCGGGCGGCAACTGGTCGTCGTTCCCGCCGCACAAGCACGACGAGCACCGGCCGGGCGAGGAGTCGGTCCTGGAGGAGATCTACTACTTCGAGTTCGCCGCGCACCACGGCACACCGGGCCTCGGCTACCAGCGCGTCTCCCCGTCCGGTCCCGGCCGGGACACGGACGTGCTGGCCGAGGTGCGCGACGGCGACGTGGTGCTGATCCCGGACGGCTGGCACGGACCGTCGATGGCGGTGCCCGGGCACCACATGTACTACCTCAACGTCATGGCCGGACCGGAGGCCGAACGCGCCTGGCTGATCCGCGACCACCCCGATCACGCCTGGATCCGCGACACCTGGCCCGAGCAGCCCGTAGACCCCCGCCTCCCCCTCTACTCGGCACCGGAGCAGCCCCGATGAGCCCCAACAGCCCCCGCCGCCACCCCAGTTACCGCACCGCTGCCGGCCCCCGCACCCGCCGTCTGACCGTGGCCCAGGCACTGGTCCGCTTCCTGGCCGCCCAGTACACCGAGCGCGACGGTGTGCGGCACCGGCTGATCGCCGGCACCTGGGGCATCTTCGGCCACGGCAACGTGGCCGGCCTCGGCCAGGCCCTCGTCGAGCACGCGGACGTGATGCCGTACCACCAGGGCCGCAACGAGCAGGCGATGGTGCACGCGGCCGTGGGGTTCGCCCGGCACCGCGGCCGGCTGTCCGCACAGGCGGTGACGACGTCCATCGGGCCCGGCGCCACCAACCTCGTCACGGGGGCGGCCCTGGCGACGGTCAACCGCCTGCCCGTCCTCCTGCTGCCCGGCGACTACTTCGCCACGCATGCCGCCGACCCGCTGCTCCAGCAGCTGGAGCACCCCTCGGCGGCGGACGTGTCCGTCAACGACACCCTGCGCCCGGTCTCCCGCTTCTTCGACCGGATCACCCGCCCCGAGGCCCTGGTCCCCTCCGCGCTGAACGCCGTACGGGTCCTCACCGACCCGGCCGAGACGGGCGCGGTCACCCTCGCGCTGCCCCAGGACGTCCAGGTCCAGGCCCACGACTGGCCGCAGGAGTTCTTCGCCGAGCGGGTGTGGCGCGTGCGCCGGCCCGCCCCCGACCCTGCCGAACTCGCCGACGCCGTCGCGGCGGTCAGGTCCGCCGCCCGCCCGCTGATCGTCGCGGGCGGCGGCATCCACCACAGCGCGGCCGAGGACACGCTGAAGGCGCTGGCCGACGCCACCGGGATCCCCGTCGCCTCCACCCAGGCGGGCAAGGGCGCGCTGCGCCACGACCACCCGGCCGACCTCGGCGGCATCGGGCACACCGGCACGGCGGTCAGCGACGACCTGGCCCGCACCGCGGACCTCGTCATCGGCGTCGGCACCCGCTACACCGACTTCACCACCGCCTCCGGCACCCTCTTCCAGAACCCCGAGGTCCGTTTCGTCAACCTGAACATCACCGCGTTCGACGCCCACAAGCTGGCGGCCACGACGCTCGTCTGCGACGCGCGGGCCGGGCTCACGGCGCTCGCCGGGGCCCTGGCCGGACACCGCGTCGACCCCTCCTACGAGGCCGAGTACCGTGCCGGGAAGGAGCGCTGGGAACGGGTGGTCGAGGCCGCGTTCGCCGCCGACGACGACAGCGCGGTCCCGACGCAGACGCAGGTGCTGGGCGCTCTGGACGCGGTGGTCGGCGACGCGGACGTGGTGATCAACGCGGCCGGTTCGCTCCCCGGCGACCTGCACAGGTTGTGGCGGGCCCGCTCGCCGCGCCAGTACCACCTGGAGTACGGCTACTCCTGCATGGGCTACGAGATCCCGGCCGCCGTCGGCGTGCAGCAGGCGGCGCCGGACACGCCGGTGTGGGCCCTGGTCGGCGACGGCACCTACCTGATGATGCCGACCGAGATCGTCACGGCCGTCCAGGAGGGGCTGCCGATCAAGCTGCTGCTGATCCAGAACCACGGTTACGCCTCCATCGGCGGCCTGTCGGAGTCGGTGGGCGCCGAACGCTTCGGCACCGCCTACCGCCACCGCGCCGCCGACGGCTCCTTCACCGGAGCCCCGCTCCCGGTCGACCTGGCCGCCAACGCCGGCAGCCTCGGCATGGACGTAGTGCGCGCCAAGACCGTGGGCGAGCTGCGCCAGGCGCTGCGCACCGCCCGTACCGCACAGCGCCCCACCTGCGTGTACGTCGAGACGGACGCCGGGACCCCGGCCGCGGGCGCGGTACCCGCCGCGGCCTGGTGGGACGTGCCGGTGGCCGAGGTGGCCGCCCGCGAGGCCGCCGTCGAGGCCCGTACGCGCTACGACCGCGAGGTCGCCGCCCGCCGCCGCCACCTGTAGCCCGGCCACGGGCCGCGGGACGGGCGGGCCTCCTGCCCCGGCACATCACCCGTGCGGGGCCGTGACCCCCACCCGCCGCCGCCGGTTGACCAGGTGTTCGGTGGGGACTGCGGGGTCTCGGGAGGACGGCGGTATGGACACGGGCACTGGCACTGGCACTGGCACTGGGACGGGAACAGGCACGGTCACAGGCACAGGCAGCGGAGCGGTCGGCGGCACCGATGCGGGGCACGGCTTCGTCAGCCGGCGGCGTTTCCTCGCAACGTCGGCCGTCTCCCTGGCGGCGGCGTCCCCGGTCACCGTGCCCGCCGCCCGGGCGCTCGCCGGGGACGGGGCCGGGCGGGTCCTGACGTACCACGAGGCGACGGGAGGGTCCGTCACCGCGTGCGCGGACGGTCAGGTGCTGATCGCCGAGGTGCAGGGCGTGCTGTGGCGCGTGCCCCGCGCGGGCGGCGCCGCCGAGCGGCTGACCGGCTGGGAGGTGGAGGCGACCCGGCCCGCCCTCTCCCCCGACGGGCGGACGGTCGCCCTGGGCGGCTACGCGGGCGGGGCCTTCCACCTGTGGACGATGCGGCCGGACGGCGGCGGGCTGCGCCGGCTCACCGACGGCCCGTGGGACGACCGCGGGGTGGCGTGGTCGCCGGACGGCACCCGGCTGGCGTTCTCCTCCGAGCGCGGCGGCGACCCGGTGACCGGGGGCTCGTTCGGCCTGTGGACGCTCGACGTGGGCAGCGCCCGGCTCACCCGGGTGACCACCGGCCCCTTCGAGGACTACGACCCGCTCTGGACCCCGGACGGACGGGCGCTGGTGTGCGTGCGCGCCGCCCACACGCCCGACGGCGGCAACGACGGCGGACGGGCCCTGGTGCGGGTGTCCCTCGCGGACGGCACGGCCCGGGCGCTGCACACCGTGGCCACGGGCCGCCTGTTGTGCCCGGCCGTCTCCCCGCGGGGCCGGATGGCCTGGCTGCGGCTGTCCGGTGCGGACGGTCCGCCGTCCCTGCCGCCGTCCCGGGCGGAGCTGCTGGTCGACGGGCACGTGGTCTCGGCGGGCGAGGACCTGGCGGCGGCGCCGCCGTGCTGGCTCGGCGAGGACCGGCTCCTCTACGTGGCCGACGGCCGCATCCGGATCCGCGCCCTGGGCACCCCGTCCGTCACCGACGTCCCCTTCACCGCCCGGATGCCGGTGCCGGGACCGGGCCGCCGGACCGTACGGCGCGACGCGGCGCGGACGGACACCGGCCCCGTGCGCGGCCTGCACCGGCCGGTGCTGTCCCCCGACGGACGCCAGGTGGCGTGCGCCGCCCTCAACTCCCTGTGGCTGCTGCCCGCCGGGGACGACGCGGCCGGCCCGCCGCGCGAGCTGCTCCGCGCCGCCGCCGTGGACTACGTGCAGATGCCCGCCTGGTCCCCCGACGGGCGCTCCCTGCTGTACTGCACCGACCGCGACGGGCTGTCCGCCGTGCGCAGGATCCGCCTGGACGGCTCGGGCGACGAGGCGGTGACCGGCGGCGGGCGCCTGGCCCCGGCCGTGTCGCCGGACGGCACGCGGCTGGCCTGCCTCGACGTCACCGGCGGCCTGCTGGTGCGGGACCTGGGGACGGGCGAGGAGCGGACCGCGGCCCGCCCGCTCGCCACCGACGGCCCGCCCGGCACCCCCACGTGGTCCCCGGACGGGCGGTACGTGGCCTTCTGCGACCGCAACCGGCTCAACCACCGCTTCCGCGAGGGCTACAACGTCATCCGTGTCGTCGACGTCCGCACGGGCACCGAGCGGCGCCACCTGCCCGCCGCGCACCAGTCGCTGTCCGACCGGGTCGCCGCCGGGCCGGTCTGGTCACCGGACGGCCACTGGATGGCGTTCGTCGCCGAGTCCGTCCTGTGGCTGCTGCCGGTCACGGCCGACGGCACCCCCGCGGGCCGCGCCCGCCGGCTCACCGACGAGCCCGCCGACCACCCGAGCTGGGCGGCCGACTCCCGCACCCTGCTGTACCTGTCCTGCGGGCACCTGCGCCTGCTGTCCCTCGACGACGCCCGGACGCCGGTGCGGGCGCGCACCCTGCCCGCCGTGCCGGGCGCACGCCGCCGCGCGCCCGGCGACCGGGAACCGCTGCGCGTCCACGCCGGGCAGTTGTGGGACGGCACCGGCGGCGCGCCGCGCCAGGACGTGGACATCCTCGTCCGCGGCGAGCGGATCACCGCCGTCGAACCGCACCGCGCACGCCGGCCGGGCCACCGCACGCTCGACGCCTCCGCCAGGACCGTCCTGCCCGGCCTGTTCGACAGCCACACCCACCCGTACCAGGCCACCTACGGCGCCCGGCAGAACCTGACCGCCCTCGCCTACGGCATCACGGCCACCGCATGCATGGGCGGCCCGCTGTACGAGACGGTCCGGCTGCGCGAGGCGACCGGCTCCGGCGCCTGCCTGGGCCCGCGGTCCCTGGCCTGTGCCGAACTGATCGACGGCTCCCGCACGGCCTACAGCATGGGCCGCGCCCATCGCACGGAATCCGGGGTGCGGCGCACCCTGGAGCGCGCCGCCGCCCTGGACGTCGACTTCGTCAAGACCTACGTACGGGCCCCCGGCCGGTTCATGGCGCTGGCCGCCGAGGCGGCGCACCGGCTGGGCGTGCCGTGCGGCAGCCACCTGTGCGCGCCGGGCCGGGCCGCCGGGCAGGACCTGACCACCCATCTCCAGGCCACCCAGCGGCTGCCGTACGGCCATGCCACCACCCCGCTCGGCCACGTCCACCAGGACCTGGCCGAGCAGTACGCCGACGGTGACTTCGCCATGATCATGACGCCGTTCAGCGCGCAGTTCCTGCTCGGCGCGGACCCGGCGCTCGCCGACGACCCCCGGGTGGACGTCCTCATGCCGCCCTGGGACGCCGCCGCCGTACACGAGCGCGCCGGTACCCGGCCCACCGCACCGGAACTGGCGGCGCTGGCGCTGGAGTTCGACGACTACCGGCGGCTGGCCGCGCACGGCGCACGGCTCGCCCTGGGCACCGACTCGCCCCTGGTGCCGGTCGGCCTCTCCCTGCACCTGGCCCTGCGCGGCCTGCGCGCCCACGGGTTCACCGCCGCCCAGGCCCTGCACACGGCCACCACCGTCCCGGCCCGCCTGTTCGGTCTCGGCCGGGACCTCGGGACGGTCGAGGCGGGCAAGCTGGCCGAGCTGACGGTGGTCGACGGCGACCCGTTCACCGACTTCGCCACGCTCGTCGACACGGTTGCGGTGGTACGGGCCGGTGTCCCCCACCGCCGAGACGACCTCGTCGCCCGGCGCAGGGTGGGCGGCTGACGGCCGGTCCCGGGGAACGGGACGGGGGGCCTTTCCGGGTCGATCCGGGAAGGCCCCCCCGTCAGAGGGTCCGTGGACTGCGGTCGTTCCACTGGAGCGGAGCGCCGCAGCAGCAGCTGATGGCGTTCTCGGTGATGTCCGGCAAGCCTTCCGGACCACCGGGGGCGGATTCCGGCCGGAGCTGGGATTCTTCCGTCGGCCGGGTGCCCGCCCCCGTCCGCTTCCCGCTCGGGGCCGTCACTCGGGGCCGCGAGGCGGGCGGGCCAGCTCGGCGGCCAGGCGGCGCATCGCCGTGCCGTTGGCGCGCCGCATCACGGCCCGGACCACGGGGGCCAGCAGCCGGTCGGTGAGAGGGACGCGCTGCCAGGCGTACGTGAACGAGACGCGGCTCCCGCCGGCCGGCAGCGGTTCGATGGTGTAGCTGCCGCGGGCCAGGCGCCGGCCGACCGCGCTGACGTTGCGTTCGACGAGGCGCCGTGGCGCTTCCGCCTCGACGGTCTCGATGGTCACCCCGGTCTTCGCACCGCCCAGCGTGGCGGTGACCGTGGCACACGACCCGACGCCGCGGCCGGGGCCGCTGCAGCGCCAGTCGGACAGGTAGTGGTCGGTGAACCGCTCGTGGTGAGCCATGACAGCGAGGAACTCGTAGACCTGCTCCGGCGTCTGCGGTACGTCGACCGACACAGTGACGGGCTGCATGTGCCCCACGGTATCGGCGCGTCGTGCCGATGGATACGCGTGTGACACGGTGCGCACGGCTGCCCGACGGGCTTTCGCGAAAGCATCGAGGGCTGGGCCCGGATCCCCCGGAACCGGCCCTGGCCTGAGACTGTCTCCCAGTGGGGACGACATGCTCACCACAGCCGGAACCCGGGCCCCCGTCTGCTGATCAGCAGGGCTTCATGGAGCTGCCCTTGTCGTTGATCCAGTCAGGCAGGCTGGCCCAGTGCTCCCTGGGGCCCATCTTCATCACAGCGCCCCCGTAACCCTCCTTCTCGTAGAGGCAGTAGTTCCCGTAGGTGTTGTTGACGAAGGACGAAATCTTGTTTGTCCATGACGGGGAACCCTTCCTTGAGGATGTCCGCCACGCTGACGCTGGGTCCCACCAGCGCCACGCCGTATCCCTTGTAGTTGTTGTCCGTCCAGAAACACACGTTGGCGGCGATCCGGCTGCTGCAGGACCCGTCCCCCTCACCGACCCACTGGTACTGGACGTCCGCGAACGACGACCCCGCGAACCCGAAGCCCAGGGCCGCCGCGGCGGCTCCGACGGCGCCGATGCGTGCGATACCCCTGTACATCCTGGCCATGTCATCCCCTATGCACTGACGTGACACGCCCACCCGTCAGCGTGCGGCGCCTGTCGAGATCCGTACCGGTCCCCGGCCGCCCGCAGCGGGTGAACCTTACGTACCTGCAACGGTGTCGAAGGCGCGGAAGGTTCAGCGGCCGCTTCCCGCGGAAGGGACCGTGCGGCTGAGGGGTCGCTCGTGGCGCCGCGTGCGACGCGTCGCGGGCCACGGCCCACTGATCACCGCCCCGCGCTGCCCCGCCCGTCGTCCACGAGATCACGTCAGCCGGTGCAGCGCTCTCGGCACATCCCGGCGTGCTGCACGCCCCGCGCTCCCGCCGAGCCCCTTGGGTGTCACCGGCTCACACCGGGCGAGGACGCCAGTTCCCGGCTGGTCCCCAGGAACGGCCGAGGGCCGGTCTCGGATTCTCCGAAACCGGCCCTGATCTGCGACTCTCACGAGTCGGGACGACAGGATTTGAACCTGCGACCCCTTGACCCCCAGTCAAGTGCGCTACCAAGCTGCGCCACGTCCCGATGCGCTCACGTGCGGTGGTCCGCGTGATCGCGCGAAGGTCACTTTACCGCACGCCGGGGGCCGCGCCGAAGGGGGCGCTCGGGCAGGTCGCCGGACCCGTCGCCGGGCCGGGTGTCGAGGAGGGGCAGCGAGGAGAGGCAGAATCGAACCATGAGCGGCACACCCTCCGGCCGGGCGGTCGGCACGCGGGACCGGGACAGCGAGGGGCGGGCGCGCAACGCCCGGCCCCGGGACGGCCTGGGGCGCCCCCTGCCCTACGGCGCGGACGGGGTGCCACGGCAGCCCGAGGGCGTGGTGCGCACGCCTGAGGAGACGGTCACCGAGGCACAGGTGCTGCTGGACGCGGGCAGGCCGTTCCACGCGCACGAGGTGTTCGAGGACGCCTGGAAGTCGGGGCCCGAGGAGGAGCGCGGCCTGTGGCGCGGGCTGGCCCAGCAGGCGGTGGGGCTCACGCACGCCGCCCGCGGCAATGTCACCGGCGGTGCCCGGCTGCTGCGGCGCGGGGCGGGCGCGGTACGGGAGTGGGCGGCGGACAGCGGGGTGCGCGAGCCGTACGGCATGGACGTCGCCGGACTCGTCGCCTGGGCGGAGGAGCTGGCCGACGCCGTGGAGAGTGGGTCGGCGGGCGACGTGGACGCGGCCGAGCGGGCCCCCCGGCTGCGCGGCGGGGCGTAGGGCTGCGGGCTGCATGGCGGGCTCAGGGCCCCCGGCTGCGTGGCTGGCGTAGGACTCCGGGCTGCGCGGCAGGCGTAGGGCCGGGCTGCGCGGCAGGGGGCGGAGGCACCGACCGGTGGCTGGGCGGTGGCGTCGGCAGTGGCCGGGGGCGGTCGGTGGCAGTCGGTGGTGGCCGTCGGCGGTCGGTGCGCGCGTTGTCAGCGGGCTGCGGCAGACTCGGGGGCGTGCGAAAGATCCATGTCATCGGTATCGGCGCGGGCGACCCCGACCAGCTCACCCTGCAGGCGGTCAGGGCGCTGCGCGACACGGACGTGTTCTTCGTCCTGGACAAGGGCGAGGTGACAGCGGACCTCGTGCGGCTGCGCCGGGAGATCCTCCGGACGCACCTGCCCGAGGGCACGTACCGGGTCGTGGATGCGCGCGACCCGGAGCGGGACCGCGCGGCGGGCGGCGCGGGCTACTCCCCCGCCGTCGGTCAGTGGCGCAGCGCCCGCGCCGGCGTCTACGAGCGGCTGATCGCCGAGGAGCTGGCCGAGGACGAGACCGGCGCCTTCCTGGTCTGGGGCGACCCGGCGCTGTACGACAGCACGCTCGGGATCCTTCAGGAGGTGCTGGCGCGCGGGACCGTCGTCTTCGGGTACGACGTCGTACCCGGCATCAGCAGCGTCTCCGCCCTGGCCGCCCGGCACCGCACCGGGCTGAACCGGATCGGCGGGCCCGTGCAGATCACCACCGGGCGGCGGCTCGCCGGGGGCTTCCCGGACGGCGTGGACGACGTCGTGGTGATGCTCGACGCCCACCGGACGTTCAGGCAGTACGCCGACCAGGACCTCGACATCTACTGGGGCGCGTACCTGGGCACTCCGGACGAGATCCTGGACTCCGGGCCGATCGCCGAGGCCGCGCCGCGCATCGAGCGGCTGCGGGCCGAGGCCCGTGAGCGCAAGGGCTGGATCATGGACACGTATCTGCTGCGCCGCAGACCGAAGGAGTAGATCCCGGGGTCTGATCCGGCCGGAGGCGGCGGTGGTCACGGGTGCCGCCCGCGTGCCGCGTGGGCCTGTTCCGGCCGATGTCGTGCCCGGCAAGGGGGCCGACCTCCCAGCCGGCGTCGCGGCAGTGGGCGACCAGGCCGGGCAGGGCGGTGAGGGCGGCGTGCCAGCAGCCGGGGGCCGAGGCGCGGTCCGTGTCGTGCAGGAGGACCGTGCCGCCGCCCCGCAGGCCGGCCGTGACGTTCGCGTGAACGGAGGCGCTGGTCGCGTCCGCCGTCCAGTCCCGGCCCCACGCGGACCACAGCACGGGCCGCAGGCCCAGGCGCCGGGCGGCCGCCCAGCGGCCCGCGGTGAGGATGCCGTAGGGCGGGCGGTACCACAGGGGCCGGTGGCCGGTGAGGTCGTGCACCACGCGGACCGCGCGCGCGGTCTCCCGCAGGTCCCGGCCGGGGACGGGCAGCCACGGACGGCTGTGGGTCCAGCCGTGTACGGCCAGTTCGTGCCCGCGCTCGGTGACGGAGCGGGTGAGCGCGGGGTGGCGGGCCGCGCTCTCGCCCAGCACGAAGAAGGTGGCGCGCACGTCGAGCCGGTCCAGTGCGTCCAGGAAGTACGGCGTGGTCGCGGGGTCGGGCCCGTCGTCGAAGGTGAGCGCGATGTGGCCGGGCTCGCCGTGGCCGGCCAGGCGGGGGAAGCAGGCGGAGCGGAAGCCCGGCAGCCAGGTGGCGGCCGGGACGATGTGCGCGGCCGCCACCGCGGCGATGCCGGCCAGCGGCGCGAGGCCCGCCGCCCTGACCGCCGCGGCCCCGGCGCCCGGTCCCTCACCGTGCGCGGCGCCGGTCGCGCGTTCGCGGGCGCTCACGCGCACTCACCCGAACCGTGCGGCAAGGCGCCGGTACAGGGCGGGCGCGGCGCCGCGGACCCGGCCGGGCAGCCGGGTCCAGCCGGGGACGTAGACCTCGTCCCGCCCGCGGGCGACCGCCTCCCACACCGCGTCGGCGACCCGGGCCGCGGGGACGGGCCTCGGCCGGGAGCGCCGGTACGGTACGCCGCGGCGGTCGAAGAAGGGGGTGTCCACCACCCCGGGCACCACGTGGCTGATGCCGACGCCGGTGCCCCGCAGTTCGTAGCGGACGGCGTCGGCGAAGGTGCCCAGCGCGGCCTTGGCGGCCGAGTAGACGGCCTCGTCCCGCACCCCCACGGTCCCGGCCAGGGAGCCGATGATGACCACGCGGCCGGCGCCCTGTCCCACCATGTGCGGCAGCAGCAGCCGGACCAGATGGACGGTGGCGAGGACGTTGACGTCGAAGACCTCGTCGATGGCGGGTTGCGGCATCGTGCTGAACGGCCCGGCCCAGCCGACGCCCGCCCCGGCGACCAGGAGGTCCACCCGGCCGACGCGGTCGAGCGTGAACTCCGCGAGCCGGCGTTCGGCGCCCGGGCCGGACAGGTCCGCCGGGTAGACCTCCGCCGAGGTGCCCCGGGCCACCTCCTCCAGACGGGTGCGGTCCCGCCCGTTGAGCACCATCCGCCAGCCGCCCTCCGCTGCGAGCCGGCGTGCGACGGCCGCGCCGATCCCGGAGGAGGCGCCCGTCACCAGGGCGCCCCCGCCCCTCGGGGTGCCGTCACCGCTTCGGCGGCGCTCGGCGCCCGGCGTCGCCGGGGCCTCGGGACGGGCCCCGGAGCCGGACCGTACGCGGGAAGGGGCTTGGGTCATGGGGGGCGCACCTCTGGATCGACGGGCCCGGGGCCGCCGGTGCGGCCCCGGCGGTCCGGGACGGCCATGCCGGGCGTGGGGTGTCCCCGGGGGCCGGGTCCGAAACGTGGGACGGGCTGGGGCGGGTCCGTTCGTTTGACTGCGGTGGGTGAGGGTTACTCACTTCCAGTGTCGTCCGAATCGCCCGCCCCGCCACCGCTGCCCGCCGCCCGTGGCTCCGTGACCGGGCCCGCGGGGGCCCTTCCGGCCGGCCTCGCGGCCGACGCCCCGGCCCCCGGTGCCGCCGGGGCCGAGCGGCTGCTCGTGGTGAGCGCGAGCATGGGTTCGGGGCACGACACGGTGGCGGCGGAACTGGCCCGCCGGGCGCGCGCCGCCGGCCGGGAGGTCCATGTCGTCGACGTGCTGGCGCTGCTGCCCTGCGGTCTCGGGGCGGGGCTGCGCCGGGGTTACCAGGGCGCGGTCCGGCACTGCCCCTGGGTCTACGCCGGTGTCTACGACCTGTTCCTGCGGCCCGGTCCCCGGCCGCGCCCGAGCGGCACTCCACTGGCGCGCCTGGCGGGGGACGCGCTGTCGGCGCTGGTACGTGAGACGCGCGCCGACGTGGTGGTTCCGGTGTTCCACCTGGCGGCCCAGCTCACCGGCCACCTGCGCGAGCGCGGTGCCCTGCGGGTGCCGAGCGCGGTGGTCGTGGTCGACTTCGCCGTGCACCGCCAGTGGCTGCACCCGGGCAACGACCTGTACCTGTGTATGACGGACGAGGCCGCGCGGGAGGTGCGCCGGGCCCTGGGCCGGCCGGCGCGGGCGCCGGGCCCGGTGGTGGACCCGGCCTTCCTCGCCGGGGGGCACGGGGCGGCCCGGTGGCGGGACCGGTTGGAGCGGCACGGCCCCGGACGTCCGGCGGTGCTGGTCTCCGCGGGTGCCTGGGGCGCCGGGGCGCGGCTGCCCCGTACCGCGCGGCTGCTCGCGGCGCACGGTTTCCTGCCCGTCGTGCTGTGCGGACGCAACGAGCGGTTGCGGCGGGCCCTGTCCGGCGTGCCCGGGGCCCTCACCCCCGGTTGGGTGACGGACATGCCCGGCCTGCTGCACGCCTGTGCGGCGCTGGTGGACAACGCGGCCGGGCAGACCGCCGTCCAGGCCCTCGCGGCCGGCCTGCCGGTCGTCGGGTACCGGCCGCTGCCCGGGCACGGCGCGGAGGGTGTGCGCCGCATGGCGGGCCTCGGGGTGTCCGAGCACGCACGGGACGCAGCCGCCCTGCTGCGGTCCCTGGTTCGGCTCACGGCGGCGGGACCGGAACGCGAGCGGCGCGTGGCGGCGGGATACGCCCTGTTCCGGTCCGACGCGCTGGCAGAGGTCGTACGCCTGCACGACTGACCCCTGCGCCCCGGGCCGCCCCCGCCGCGTCGGCGTCCGCTCCCGGCGCCCGGAGCCGGTCCTACGGCCGGTTGTCCTCGCGTGGTCCAGGCGCCCTACGCGGGCGACGTTCTCCCGGTCCTCGGCGTCCTCGCTGGGCGACCCGGCGAACCAGGCGTCGAGGATCTCGTTCAGCAGTGGCTCGGACGTCAGGCGCAGGCCGAGGGCCAGCACGTTGGCGTCGTTCCAGCGGCGCGCGCCGTCGGCCGTGTAGGCGTCGGTGCACAGGGCCGCGCGGATGCCGGGCACCTTGTTCGCGGCGATGGAGGCGCCCGTTCCGGTCCAGCAGCACACGACCGCCTGGTCGCTGCGGCCCTCGGCGACGTCACGGGCCGCCGCCTGGGAGCACGCCGCCCACTGCGGGTCGTCGCCGGGGCGCAGGGCGCCGTGGGCGACCACCTCGTGACCGCGGTCGCGGAGCCCGGCGACCAGGGCGCGGGCCACGGGTTCGTCCATGTCGGAGGAGACGGAGATCCGCATGTCCGGCAGGCTACGCCTGGAAGAGGCTCATGCCGAGCAGGAGGGCGGAGACGAACAGGACGGCTCCGCCGATGACGGCGACCACGCGGGAGTGGCGCCGCAGGGAGGTGCGCAGGCCAGGGCGGCGCGGGGGCACCCGGTGGACGGTGGTGTTCCAGCCGGTGTCCACGGCCGGGACCTGCGGGAGCGCGGCGGCCCGGCCGGGTGCCGCCCCGGCGGTCCCCCGGTGGCGCGGGACGGGCGGGTAGGGGTCGTGGCCGAGGCCCGGCGTCTCCGGCGGGAGCGGTTCGGGTGCGCCGCGCCAGGCGCCGCTGCGGAACCAGTCGGCCGTCTGCCGGGCCGTGGGCCGCTCCTCGGGACGCTTGGCGAGCATGCTCAGCAGGTACGCCTCGAAGGCCGGGGGCAGCGCGGCGCCGCGCTGGTGCGGGGGCACGGGCGGGGAGTCGACGTGCTGGTACAGCAGTCCGGTGGCGGTGTCCGACTCGAAGGGCGGGCGCCCCACCGCCAGCTGGTAGAGCACGCAGCCGAGCGAGTACAGGTCGGAGGCGGAGGACGCGGGCGTGCCGATGGCGCGCTCGGGTGCCAGGTAGAGGCCGGTGCCGACGATCTGCCCGGTGGTGGTGAGTCCGGCCGACGGGTCGTCGACGAACCGCGCGATGCCGAAGTCGCCGATGCGGACCGTGCCGTCGCGGTCGCTCATCAGGTTGCCGGGCTTGATGTCGCGGTGCACGATGCCCTGGGCGTGCGCGGCGGCCAGGCCCTCGGCCGCCTGTTCGGCCACCTGGGCCAGCCGGTCGGGCGCGAGCGGGCCGCCCGAGGACAGTTCCCCGGACAGGCTGTCGCCCTCGACCAGTTCCATGACGAGGAAGCAGCGGTGCTCCCAGGTGCCGAAGTCGAGCGTGCCCACCACGTGGGGGTGGTTGAGCCGGGCGGAGGTCTGCGCCTCCAGCCGGAAGCGCGCCTCGGCCGAGGCGTCGGCCACGTCGCTCAACAGCAGTTTGACCGCGACGGGCCGGCCGAGCACCTCGTCCTGGGCCCGCCAGACCTCGCCCATCCCGCCCCGCCCGATGACCGCGTGGAGCCGGTACCGATCCGCCACCAGCACCTGTAGACCGCCCTCAATCCCCGAAGTCGCAAACGTCCCAGAATCCCACCCGTACGAGCCTCGCCCCTCGGGCGGGCACGGCGGCAGCCGGGCACCGCATCCGGGGCGCGGCAACCGGCCCATCTTAACGATCACTTGGCCTTCCGCCGACCGATGCCTTACCCGCAGCGGAGCACGGCGGACCGGTACCTACGGGACTGATCGGGCCCTTCCGGGTGAAAAGCGGAACATCCCTCTTCGTACCAGTATGTAGAACTGATCATGTATGCCATCGTCGCCGTGACCCGCTGATCCACTCGGGAAGGGTGAGGACGACCTTGGACCCACTGACCTGGCTGCTCATCCCGCTGGCCACCGCGATCATGGCGGCCCTCTGGAGCTGCTGCTCGGGGCGCTCGCGGCGCACCGACGACTGGGCCGACGTGCAGCGCTACGACCGTCTGCGGGCGGCCCTGGCCCGCGCGAGCGCCTCGGCCCCCACCACACCGGCGACCCCCTGCGGCTGACCGCGCACACCTCTGACCAGACCTAACCCCACCAGCAGCTGTACTCCGCCCACGACCGTCGCCGCGATCACCAGCCGCTCGAACAGCCGCTGGTCGATCCGGTCGGCGGCCCGGCGGCCGAGCAACGCCCCGGGCGCGACGAACACCGCGAGCGCCGCGTCCAGCAGCAGAAAACGGCCGTCGATCAGGCCGAGCCCCGCGCTGAAGGGCACCTTGGCGACGTTGACCACGAGGAAGAAGAAGGCCGACGTTGCGAGGAAGCCGAGCTTGCGGAAGCCCGCCGAGAGCAGGTACAGCGACATCACCGGGCCGCCCGTGTTGGCGACCATCGTGGTGAAGCCGCCGAGGACGCCGTAGGAGCGGGCCTTGAGGCGGCCGGAGCGGGTGGCGACGGCGCCGGCCTCCTCGGCCCGGGCGCCCGCCCGGCGCCGCCCCACCGTGACGGCCGCCATCAGCAGCAGGATGGCACCGATCGAGATCCGCACGACCCCGTCGTCGGCCCAGGCCCGCAGCAGGAAGGTTGCGGCGGTGGTCACGGCCCGGCTGGTCACAGCCAGGGACTCTCGGCCAGGGACTCCCGGCCAGGGACTCTCAGCTAGGGACGTTCGACGAGGACGGCGCTGCCCTGGCCCACGCCCACGCACATCGTGGCGAGGCCGCGGGCCGCGCCGGTGCGGTGCATGCGGTGCAGCAGCGTGGTGAGGATGCGGGCGCCGGAGCAGCCGAGCGGATGGCCGAGGGCGATGGCGCCGCCGGTCGGGTTGACCAGGTCCTCGTCGATGCCGAGCTGGTCGACGCAGGCCAGGGCCTGGGCCGCGAAGGCCTCGTTGAACTCGGCCTCCTCGACGTCGCCGATCTCCCATCCGGCGCGGGCCAGCACCTTGCGCGTGGCGGGGACGGGGCCGATGCCCATGACGTCGGGGTGGACGCCCGCGGAGGCGCCTGCGACGTAGCGGCCCAGGGATTCCAGCTCGAGGTCGTTCAGTGCCTCCTCGCTGACCAGGAGGAGGCCGGCGGCGCCGTCGTTCATCGGGGAGGCGTTGCCGGCGGTGACCGTGCCGCCGGTGCGGAAGACGGGTTTCAGCCGGGCGAGCTTGTCGTAGGAGGTGTCCTCGCGGATGCACTCGTCGGTGTCGACGACGACGCCGTCGGGGCGGTGGACGGGCAGGAGTTCGCGGTCGAAGTGTCCTTCCTTGCGCGCCTGGGCGGCCCGCCGGTGACTGCGCAGCGCGAAATCGTCCTGGCGTTCGCGTGCGATGCCGTACCGGGCGGCGACCTCCTCGGCGGTCTCGCCCATGGACAGCAGCCCGTGCAGGTCCTTCATCGCCGGGTTGACCAGGCGCCAGCCGAGCCGGGTGTCGTACGTCTCGATGCGGTGCGGCAGCGCCTCGTCCGGGCGGGGCAGCACGAAGGGGGCGCGGCTCATCGACTCGGACCCGCCCGCGAGCACGATGTCGGCCTCGCCCGCGGCGATGGTGCGGGCGGCGGTGGTGACGGCCTCCAGGCCGGAGGCGCAGAGCCGGTTGACGGTGGCGCCGGGCACGGACTCGGGCAGCCCGGCGAGCAGGGCCGCCATCCGGGCGACGTTGCGGTTGTCCTCACCGGCCTGGTTGGCGGCACCCCAGTAGACGTCGTCGACGCGGTCCGGGTCCAGCGCCGGCACGTCGGCGACCAGGGCGCGGATCACCGCCGCGGCCAGGTCGTCCGGGCGTACGCGGGAAAGGGACCCGCGCAGCTTGCCGATCGGGGTGCGGCGGGCGGCCGCGAAGTGGACGGGACGCACGGCAGGACTCCTCGAAGGGCTCGCACGGCCGCACGCGGGCCTGTCGGTCGTGCGGCCTCGCGCAGCCATTAATTAGCACTGCTAGTTTTGGACTATAGACCTCAGACCGGCCCGCTGGGAAGATCCCCCCTTCCACACCCGCCGTCGCCGCTGGAGGAGACATGACCGACACCCGCGAGCACGTCCTCACCGGAACCCGGGGCGCCCTGGCCGTCCACGAGTGGCCCCACCCGCGACCGCGGTTCCTCGCCCTGCTGGTGCACGGGTACGGCGAGCACGCGGGGCGGTACGGGGAGGTGGCGGGTTCGCTCGGGACACTCGGCGCGGCCGTGTACGCGCCCGACCACCAGGGGCACGGGAGGTCGGCGGGCGAGCGTGTGGTCGTCGAGGACTTCGAGGACGTGGTGAGCGACCTGCACACCGTGGCGGACCTCGCCCGCGCCGCGCACCCGGGGCTGCCGGTCGTCCTGTTCGGGCACTCCATGGGCGGTCTGATCGCGGCCCGCTACGCCCAGCGGTACGGCGCGGAGCTGACCGCGCTCGTACTGTCGGGGCCGGTCATCGGCGCCTGGGAGCTGCCCGGACGGCTGCTCGGCCTCGACGAGATCCCCGACACGCCGATCAGCCCGGCCGCGCTCTCCCGGGACCCGGCGGTCGGCGCGGCCTACGCGGCGGACCCGCTGGTGTGGCACGGCCCGATGAAGCGGCCGACGCTGGAGGCGTTCGCCCGGACGCTGCGGGCCGTCGCCGACGGCGGTGGCGTCGGACGGCTTCCCGTGCTGTGGCTGCACGGCGACGACGACCGGCTGGTGCCGCTGCCCGGGAGCCGGGTCGGCGTGGAACGGCTCACCGGCGGCCCCGGTGGGAGCGGCGGTGCGCGCGAGGGGCGCGGCGACCTGACCGAGCGGGTCTATCCGGGCGCCCGGCACGAGGTGTTCCAGGAGACGAACAGGGCCGAGGTGTTCGCGGACGTGACGGCTTTCCTGGAGCGCGTCCTGCCTCGCTGAGCACCTCCCGCGGGCACCGCGGCGGGGACGGTTTGCGGGGGCACTCGCCGGGAACCCGCCCGGTACCGCGCAAGACGACCCCACGAGGGAGAACCACCGCATGACTGTCGTGAAGAGCACGATTCCCGAGTCGGCACGCCAGGTCACCGGGGAGGCGCTGCAGAGCACCCTGGTGGATCTTCTCGGGCTCTCGCTGATCGGGAAGCAGGCGCACTGGAACATCGTGGGCCCCCGGTTCCGCTCCATCCACCTGCAACTGGACGAGGTGGTGGCGTCGGCCCGCGAGTTCGCCGACACGGTCGCGGAACGCTCCTCGGCGCTCGGCCTGCCGCCGGACGGCCGCCCGGAGACGATCGCCTCCGCGTTCACGCTGCCCGGCCCGAAGGACGGCTGGGTCCGCGACACCGACGTGGTCGAGGTGATCGTCGAGGCACTGGAGGCGGCCATCGTCCGGCTGCGCGAGCGCATCGAGGCGACCGAGAAGCCCGACCCGGTCACCCAGGACCTGCTGATCACGATCACCGCCGAGCTGGAGAAGCAGCGCTGGATGTTCGCGGCGGAGAACGTGTCCCGCGACGACTGACCGGCCCGCTCGTCCCGCTCCGGCCGGCCGCCGGTTCCGCCTTCGGCCGGCCGCCGCTCTCGCCTCCGGCCGGTCGTCGGCTTCCCTTCCGCACAGGCTCCGGACGCACGCGTACGCAAGAGGTTCCGATGAGCGAAGACCGTCCGGCGGCCTCCGGGAAGGACGGCCGCGAGGCGCGGATCCTGCGGCGGCTGGTCGAGACACACGGCCAAACCTTCGCCCAGGAGGCCGGCATCACCCTGAAGGACACCCCGCAGCCGCTGTACCGGCTGCTGGTCCTCGCCGTCCTGCTCAGCGCCCGGATCCGCGGCTCGGTCGCCGTCGCCGCGGCCCGTGAACTGGCCGGGGCCGGGCTGCGCGATCCGCGCCGGATGGCCGCCGCCGACTGGCAGGAGCGCGTGGACGCGCTCGGCCGCGGCGGTTACCGGCGCTACGACGAACGCACCGCCACCCAGCTGGGCGAGGGCGCCGAGCTGGTCACCGCACGCTGGGGCGGTGACCTGCGCCGGCTGCGCCGGGAGGCGGGCGGGGACGTGACGGCGCTGCGCGCACTGCTCCAGGAGGTGCCGGGCCTCGGGCCGGCCGGCGCGGACATCTTCCTGCGCGAGGCGCAGGGCGTCTGGCCGGACCTCGCCCCTACCTGGACGCCAAGGCGCTGTCCGGCGCGGAGCGCCTCGGCCTGCCGGCCGAACCCGGCCGCCTGGCCGCCCTCGCCGGCGGCACGGACCCCGCGATCCTCGCGGCGGCCCTCGTCCGCGCGGCGCTGGACAAGAAGGTGGCCGAATCGGTCAGGTGATCCCCGGCTCAGGGCAACCCCGCCGCAGCCCCGGCTCCGGGCGCCTCAGCCCCGGCGTACCGCCGCATCCGCTCACTTCGGGCCCCGCCGCGATACCCGGGCCCCCGACGTACGTCCCTTCAGTCCTGCCGCACCGGCAGCCGCATCAGGCGGGAGATGGTCCGCAGGACGCCGTTGTCGTTGTTGGAGGGGGCCAGGTGACGAGCCCGGCGGATGACCTCGGGATGGGCGTTGGCCATGGCGAACGACCACTCGGCGGTGTCCAGCATCTCCAGGTCGTTGAGGTAGTCGCCGAACACCAGGGTCTGCGCGGCCGAGATGCCCAGGTCCCGCTGGAGGCGGCGCACGGCCGCGCCCTTGTCGGCGGTGCGGTTCATGACGTCGACCCAGTGCTCGCCGGAGACGACGACCTGGTGGGTGGCGGCGAACGGCGCCAGCGCGGGGGCGGTTCTGCGCTCGGCCGCTCCGAAGTCGAAGAGGGCCACCTTGATGACGTCGTCGTCGACGGCCGCGGCGTCGGCCACGACCTGGTGCCGTACGTAGTACTTGCGGACCTCCGCCAGGAAGGCCTCGTCGCCGCGCTCGACGTAGGCCGACCGCTTGCCGCAGACCACGGCCCCCACGTCCGTGCCCCGGGCGGCCAGCTCCCGTACCGCCGACACGAGACGGGCGGCCACGGCCGGTTCCAGCGGGTCCGAGCTGAGTTCCTCCCCGTCCCGGACGACGTACGTGCCGTTCTCGGCGATGAAGACCATACCCTCGTCGACGCCGGCGAACTGCTCGGCCAGCGTGGCGTACTGGCGTCCGCTCGCCGGACTGAACAGCACACCGCGGCGGCGCAGTTCGGCCAGGAGCGGCCGCAGGCCCGGGGGCATCCGCTTCGCGTCGTCGAGGAGCGTGCCGTCCATGTCGGTGACGATCAAGCGTATGTCGGCCGGCCCGGCGGGGTCGCCGGGGCGGTCGCCGGGGGTGGTGAGCAGGGGCGAGGGAGTGCTGGACATGTCCCGGTTCCTGTGGGGGCGCGGCGGGCGCGCCGGACGGGTGGTGCGGCGGCGGGAGCGGTCCGGGGACGGCTCACCGCCGGCCTCCGAGACAAACACGCCGCACCGCTCGCGGGCAAACGCCCGCCGGCCGCGCCCGCGGCGTGGCCGGGCCCCGGGACGGTCCGCATCCGCCGATTCCCAGGACACGGTGATCACCGCGCGGCACAATGGCGGGGGCACCGCGGCCTGCGCCGTGCCGTGGACGGACACGAACCGGGAGTGCGGACGTGAGCGAGAGCAACACCCCGTCGGGCGGGTCGCCGAGGCTGAACACCGGGGTGGCGCACAACGCGCGGGTCTGGAACTACTGGATCGGCGGCAAGGACAACTACGAGGTCGACCAGCAGGTCGGCGAGCACGTGGCCGGGATGTTCCCGGTGATCCGGGACGTCGCCCGCGCGGACCGCGACTTCCTCGGCCGGGCGGTGCGCTTCCTGACCGCCGAGCGCGGGATACGCCAGTTCCTCGACATCGGCACCGGGCTGCCGACGGTCGACAACACCCACGAGATAGCGCAGCGCCTCGCCCCCGAGGCGCGGATCGTGTACGTCGACAACGACCCCATCGTCCTCGCGCACGCCCGGACCCTGCTGACCAGCACCCCGGCGGGCGCCACCGCCTACATCGACGCGGACGTGCACGATCCGGACGCCATCGTCGAGCGGGCCGGGGCGACGCTGGACCTGGGCAGGCCGGTCGCGGTGATGATGCTCGGCATCCTGAACTTCGTGCTGGACACCGACAAGGCGCGCGACATCGTCCGGCGCGTCATGGCGGCGGCCCCTTCGGGCAGCTACCTGGTCCTCACCCACCCCACCGTCGACGCCGACCTCGGCGGCGAGGGCAACGTGGGCGCCATGGCGTTCTGGAACGAGAACGCCACTCCCCCGATCACCGCGCGGCCGCGGGCCGAGGTCGCCGCCTTCTTCGAGGGCCTGGACCTGGTCGAGCCGGGACTGGTGCCCTGCTCGCAGTGGCGGCCCCAGGCCGGTTCCCCGGCCGCGGTGCCGCAGTTCGGCGCGGTGGCCGTGAAGCCCTGACGCGGGCGGCGCGGCGCACCGCCGCACGCCCGAGGAAGCCGAGGAGTACGGATGACCACCCTCGCCGACCCCGTGCCGGGCGGTCGCCCCGGCGATGTGGAGCGGGCCGGCGCGCTCGCCGGTGAACTGACCGGGCGGGGCGTGCACGGCGTCGTCCTCGCCTATGTCGACACTGCCGGGATCACCCGGGTCAAGACGGTGCCGGTGGCACGGCTCCCCGCCGCCGCGGCGTGGGGCGTGGGCATGTCGCCGGTGTTCGACACCTTCCTCGCCGACGACTCCGTCGTCACCACGGACGTCCTGGGCTCCCCCGACGGCGACCTGCGGCTCTACCCGGACCTCGACCGCCTGGTGGCCCTGGCCGGGCAGCCCGGCTGGGCGTGGACGCCCGTCGACCGGATCACCCAGGACGGCGAACGGCATCCCGGGTGCGGTCGCACCTTCCTGCGCCGGACGGTGGCGGACGCGGCGCGGCGGCACGGGATCACGTTCAAGGCGGCCGTCGAGATCGAGTGGGTTCTCGGCCGGGAGACGGTCGCGGACGGCGGGTTCGAGCCCGCGGTGCCGGGGCCGGCGTACGGCGCGATCCGGCAGGTGGAGGTGAGCGACTACGGCGCGGACCTGCTGGCGGCGCTCGCGGCGCAGGGCGTGGACGTCGAGCAGTTCCATCCCGAGTACGCGGCCGGGCAGTTCGAGGTGTCGGTGGGCGCCCTGGACCCGGTGGCGGCGGCCGACCGGAGCCTGCTGGTACGCCAGACCGTGCGGGCCGTGGCGCGGCGGCACGGACTGCGGGTCTCCTTCGCCCCGGCCGTCCTCGCCGAGGGCGTCGGCAACGGCGGCCACGTGCACCTGTCGGCGTGGCGCGAGGGGACCAACCTGCACAGCGGGGGCACCGGCCGCCACGGCATGACCGTCGAGGCGGAGTCCTTCGCCGCCGGTGTGCTGGCCCACCTGCCCGCCCTGACGGCGGTGACGGCGCCGAGCCCCGCCAGCTACCTGCGGCTGCGGCCCTCCCAGTGGGCCGGGGTGTTCACCGCCTGGGGCCTGGAGGCCCGCGAGTGCGCGGTGCGGGTCGTCACCGGGACGCTCGGCGCGCGCGAGCGGACCGCGAACCTGGAGGTCAAACCGGTCGACCTCGCGGCCAGTCCGTACCTGGCGCTGGGCTGTCTGATCGCCGCCGGTCTGGACGGCATGACGTCCCGCACGCCGCTGCCCGAGGAGACCACCGGCGATCCGGCGCGGCTCGCCGCGGCCGACGCGGCGGCCCGGGGCGTACGGCGGCTGCCGGCCTCCCTGCCGGAGGCGGTGGACGCGTTCCGCCGGGACGCCCTGCTGCGGGACGCCCTCGGGCCGGTCCTGGCCGACGCGGTGACCGCCGTGCGCCTGGGCGAGGCCGCGGCCGTCGAGGGGCTGGACGACGAGCAGGTGGCGGCGGCCTACCGCTGGAGGTACTGATGGGCGGGCCGTCCGGCGCGGGCGCGGTCCACGAGCTGCTCGGTGCGCTGCCGCTCGTGGACCACCACTGCCACGGCGTGGTCACCGCCGGCCTGGACCGGACGGGCTTCGAGTCGCTGCTCACCGAGGGTGCCGGGTGGCCGGGCAGCGGCATCTCGCCGTTCGACAGCCCGGTGGGCGTGGCCGTGCGCCGCCACTGCGCGCCCGTCCTGGACCTGCCGCGCCATGCCCCGGCCGACGCGTACCTGGCGCGCCGGGCGGAGCTGGGCGCGGACGAGGTGAACCGGCGCTTCCTGGCCGCCGCGGGCACGGCCGTCCTGTGCGTCGACACCGGGTACGCGCCCCAGCGGCTGACCACCCCGGCGCAGCTGGCGGAGCCGGCGGGGGCGGCGGCGTACGAGGTCGTACGGCTGGAGGGCGTAGCCGAGGCGGTGGCCGCGGGCGGGTTGGAGGCCGGCGAGTACGGTGCCGCCGCGCGCGCCGCCGCCGAGGACGCCGTGCGGCGCCCCGGCGTGGTGGCGGTGAAGTCGGTGGCCGCCTACCGCACCGGCTTCCTGCTGGACCCCGCCCGTCCCACGGACCGGGAGGTCACGCGGGCGGCGGCCGGATGGCTGACCGGGTCCGGCGGGCGTCCGCGCGGGCGTCTGGAGGACCCGGTCCTCGTACGGCACCTGCTGTGGACCGCCGTCGACCTGGGGCTGCCGCTGCAGTTGCACACCGGGTTCGGGGACGACGACCTGCGGCTGCACCGCGCCGATCCGGCGCTCCTCACCGACTGGCTGCACCTGACGGCCGGCACCGTGCCGGTCATGCTGCTGCACTGCTGGCCCTACCAGCGGCAGGCGGCCTATCTGGCCGCAGTCTTCGAACGGGTGTACCTCGACGTCGGTCTCGCCCTGCACCACGTCGGCCCGGCGCGGGCGGGCGCGGTGCTGGCCGAGGCCCTGGAGATCACCCCGTTCCGCAAGCTGCTGTACAGCTCCGACGCCTACGGTCTGGCCGAGTTCCACCACCTCGGCGCGGTGGCCTTCCGGCAGGGCCTGTCCGGGCTGCTGCGCGCACGGGTGGACGCCGACGAGCTGAGCCTCGCGGACGCGCTGCGGCTCGCCCGCTGGACCGGACGGGACAACGCCCTGCGGGTCTACGGACTCGCCGGACCCCCTCAGGAACCCGCTGAACTCCCCATCAGGAACCACTGAAAGTATGATCAAGCAATGTCTGACATGACCGAGACCACGCCCGGTTGGCTGACCACCGACGAACTGGAGTCGGCACGCGCGCGCATGCCGATCCTGTACGTCGAGGCGGTGCCGGTGCGCGTCGACGACAGCGGCGAAGTCACCAGTATCGGCCTGCTGCTGCGCATCGGACCGGACGGAACGGTCAGCCGGACCCTGGTCTCCGGCCGCGTGCTGCACCACGAGCGGGTGCGCGACGCACTGCTGCGCCACCTGGAGAAGGACCTCGGCCCGGTGGCGCTGCCCCGGGTCCCGGCCTCGCTCCAGCCGTTCACGGTGGCCGAGTACTTCCCGACAGCGGGCGTCACGCCGTACCACGACCCGCGTCAGCACGCCGTCTCGCTCGCCTACATCGTCCCGGTCGCCGGTGACTGCCGGCCCCGGCAGGACGCACTGGACCTGGTGTGGTTCACACCGCAGGAGGCGGCCTCCGTCGCGGTCCAGAGCGAGATGCCGGGCGGGCACGGGGTGCTGTTGCAGCAGGCGCTCGCCCACGTGGGTCAGGTGTACTGAGGCGCGCCGTCCCGTACGTCGGGGTCCCCTTCCCCGACGAGGTGGTCGGCCGGCCCCTGGGGGTCGAGCAGGCGGCCCAGCCTGCCGGGCACGTCGAAGCCGACCAGGAGCACCACGATCATCGTCCCCGCGAAGGTGAGGACCGCCAGCGCCTGCCCCAGGTCCATGCCCGAGGCGAGGCGCGCGCCGAGGACCGGGGCCACGGCACCGCCCAGCGCGCCCACGTTGTAGGTGAAACCCAGGGCGGCGGCCCTGCTGTGGGTGGGGAAGTGTCCGCCGATGTAGCGCGGCAGCAGGCCGGAGATGCCGAAGCTGGTGGCCTGGAGCAGGAACAGCAGGATGCCGAGCAGCGGCAGGCTGTCCTTGACCGCGAAGACCGGGAAGACGAACACCAGGGAGGCGAGCAGGGTGAAGGCGTACGCCTTCTTGGTGCCGATCCAGTCGCCGACGAACCCTGCCAGCCAGCAGCCGGCCATCGTGCCGAAGCCCGCGTAGAACAGGGCGTCGGTGACCTGACCGGGGTCATAGCCGAGGTCGGTCTTCAGGTAGGTGGGCAGCAGTGCCTGGATGGGCCACGAGTACAGGAACGCGAAGAAGATCGTGACGATCATCGACACGTAGAGCAGCCAGCCGCGGCGCCCGCCCAGCTGTACCGCGAAGGCGATCAGGCAGGCCCCGGCGACCACGGACAGCACCGGCACCAGGCCGTCGCCGAGCGGCGTGAAGACGGCGAAGAGGGACACCGTGGCCGCCACCGCGAGCACCACGTTGACGGTGGCCCTGGCACGGGTGGTGAAGAGCGGACGGAAGGGGTTGGGCCGCCGCTCGCCCGCGGCGACCGACGCCTTCCACTCGGCGGCCTCGGGCAGGGTGCGGCGCATCCACAGGGCGATCAGGACGGGGATCAGGCCCAGGTAGAACATCCAGCGCCAGCCGAGGTGGGGCACGACCCACTTGTAGACCTGGGCGGCCAGGACCGTGCCCACCGAGTAGCCGGAGATCAGGAACCCGCTGGCCCGGTTGCGCATGTGCGCCGGCCAGCTCTCCATCACGTACGTGGCGCTCGCCGAGTACTCGCCGGCCATGCCCATGCCGATGGCGAGCCGCGCGACGAACAGGCTCGTGTAGTCCCAGGCGAACCCGCAGGCGAAGCTGCCCAGGGAGTACAGCAGGATGCTGACGACCATCGACAGTTTCCGGCCGAAGCGGTCACCGAGGGCGCCGAGCACCGCGCCGCCGAGCCAGCGGGTGATGAAGGCGGCGGAGACCAGGCCGGCGGCCTGGACCGTGTCGAGGTGGAAGTCGTCGCTGATCTCGGTGAGCACCAGCGTGATCAGGACGAAGTCGAAGCCGTCGAGGAGGTAGCCGATCCAGGCGGCGAAGAACGACTTCCACTGGCTGCGCCCCACCTGGCGGTACCAGGGGGACTGCGGTGGCGCGGTGGTGTGGTGCACGGTGACTCCAGGATGCCGGACGGACTCGTCGTTGAGCGCGGTCGGGAACGAGGGGGGCTCTCAGGGCCGGGTGAGGTGCGTCACGAAGCGGTGGGTGAGCGCGGTCGGGGCGGTGATGGCGGTGCCGACGACGACGCTGTGGGCGCCCCGCGCCAGCGCGGCGGCGGCCTCCTCGGGGGTGCCGATGCGTCCCTCGGCGACGACCGGAACGCCGGTCGCGCTCGCGAGGGCGGCGACCAGGTCCAGGTCGGGGCCGGACTGCCGCGGGGAGCCGGGCACGTATCCGGACAGCGTGGTGGAGACGAGGTCCGCGCCCTGCCGGGCTGCGCGCACGCCTTCCTCCAGGGTGGCCACGTCCGCCATGACCAGGGCGCCCGCGGCGTGCACGGCGGCCACGAGGTCGGCGAAGGAGCCGCCGTCCGGGCGCGGGCGGTCCGTCGCGTCGGCGGCGACCACCTGGGCACCGGCCTCGGCGACGGCGAGGGCGTGACGCACGGTCGGAGTGATGTACACCCCGGTGTCGCCGTCCTTCCACAGCCCGATCACCGGCAGGTCGACGGCGGCGGTCACGGCGGCCACCACGTCGGGCTCGTTGACCCGGATGCCGGCGGCGCCGCCTGCCGCCGCGGAGCGCGCCAGCCGGACCAGCGTCGCCGTGTCCCGCATCGGATCGCCCGGCGGCGCCTGGCAGGAGACGATCAGCCGGCCCCGGACGGCGGCGACGACGGACGCCGCGGAGCCCGCGGACGAGGTGGTGGGGGGCGTCGGAGTCGAGGCCGACGGGGCGGAGGGGGTGCTCGGGGCCGAGGAGGGCGTCGGGTCCGAGGGGCTGGTGGGGATCATCGGGTTCCTCCTGGAGCATGCGGGGCCACGGCCGGACCGGGCGGGGGTGCCGCGGTGTCGGGCAGGGGCGCGGTGGGGCGGCCGGGCGACGGCGGGGTCGCGCCAGACAAGGGCACGGTGGGGCCGGGCGGCAGTGGGGTCGCGCCGGGCGGGGGCGCTGGGCAGTCGGCCAGGGGCGCGGTGAGGCCGGGCAGGGCCGCGGTGAGGGGTGGCCGGGGGGTGGCGGGGCCGCCGTGGAGCGGGGTGGTGCGGGTGAGCAGGGCGGCGCCCTGGACGGCCGCGTCCGCTCCGAGCCGCGGGGATACGGGGCGCAGCTCGCGCAGGGGCGCCATCAGTTCGGCGCGGAAGGCCTCGGTCAGCGCGGACCGGTACAGCTCGCCGATCCGCGGAACGCCGCCGCCGACGACGACGCGGTCGGGGCCGAGGGCGTTGGCCAGGCCGCCGAGGACGCGGCCGGTGGCGCGTGCCCCGGTGGTGATCGCCTCCCGGGCGGCGGCGTCCCCCGCGGCGGCGCGCTCGGCCACGTCCTGCAACCGCTTGGCAGCCCGCCCGCCGAGACGCGCGTACAGGGCGGTGATCGCGGGTCCGGCGGCGATCGCCTCCAGATGGCCCTCGCCACCGCAGGTGCACGGCAGTCCCGCGGCCTCCGGGCTGGGTACGTGCCCCAGGTGGCCCGCGATGCCGGCGCTGCCGTGGAGCATCCTGCCGTCGGCGGCGACGGCGCCGCCGACCCCGGTGCCCACGGCGACGTACACGAGGGAACCGCCCGGGCCGGGGAGCGCGGCGAGTTCCGTGGCGGCCGTGGCGCGTACGTCGTTGTCGCAGGCGACCGGGAGGCCGGTGCGCTCGTACAGGCCCGCGGCCAGCGCGGTGCCGGCCCAGCCCGCGATGGAGTCGGTGGCGCTGGTGACGGTGCCGGTGCGCGGGTCGATGACACCGGCGGCGGCGACACCGACGGCCTCGGCGCCGTCGTCCACCGCGCGGGCCGCCGCGGCGAGCGCGTCCAGGACCGCCGCTGCGCCGGCGCGGGCCGGGGTGGGCAGCATGGAGCGGCGCAGGACCGTGCCGTCCGGGCCGACCAGGGCGGCGGCGATCTTTGTGCCGCCGAGGTCGAGCCCGATGACGGGGCCGCCCAGCCGTGTGGCGCGAGGCGCTGCCGCGCCGGACGACGGGGCGCCTGACCGGCCGTGTGGCAGATCGCATGACAGGTCACGGGACAGGTCGGGGGACGGGTCGTGTGACAGGTCGGGGGACGGGTCGTGTGACAGGTCGGGGGACGGGTCGTGTGACAGGTCGGGGGACGGGTCGTGTGACAGGTCGGGTGGGGCGGCGCCGGGAGTCCGGGCGCCGGCCTTCGGGGAAGCGGTCATCGGACCGGGGGGAGTCCGGCCGCGCGCAGCCGTGCGTCGACCTCGGCGACGGCCGCGGCGTTCAGCTGCACCTGCGGGAAGGCGGTGTCGCCGCAGGCGATGACGCCCAGCAGCCGCAGCGCGGCCTTGAACGCGCCGAGCGCGGAGGAGCTGCGGCCCATCTCGTCCTCGGGGCCCGCGTCCACCATGGCGAACAGCGCGGCCAGCCGCTCCTGCTCCTTCACGGCGAGCGTCCAGTCACCGGCTCGCGCCGCGTCGTGCAGGCGGACGTAGCCGGCGGGGTCCACGTTGCCGAGGCCCGGCACGACTCCGTCGGCTCCCGCCAGCAGCGCCGCGTCCACGGTCAGTTCGGAACCGGTGAGGACGGAGAACGCGGGGGCCGGGCCCGTGGCGCGTCCGTCCCGGCCGCCCAGCGCGACGAGCAGACGACGCAGGGAACCCTCGTCGCCGCTGCTGTCCTTGACGCCCGCCAGGGTGCCGTCGGCGGCCAGGTCGAGCAGCAGGGAGGCGGACAACTTGCTGTGCACGGACACCGGCAGGTCGTAGGCGAACAGCGGCAGGTCCACCCGGTCGCGGATGCGGCGGAAGTGGCCGGCGATCTCCCGGGGGTGGGTGCGGGTGTAGAAGGGCGCGGTGGCCACCAGCGCGTCTGCTCCGAGGCGCGCCGCGTCGCGGGCGTGGTCGAGCACGCGCGGGGTGGTGGTGTCGATGACGCCCGCGAGCACCGGAACCCGGCCGTCGGCCGCGTTCACCACGGTCTCCAGGGCGACACCCCGCTGCTCGTCGGTGAGGTAGGCGACCTCACTGGTGGACCCGAGGGCGAAGAGTCCGTGGACCCCGCCGGTGAGCAGGTGGTCGACCAGCCGGGCGAGGGAGGCCGTGTCGACGTCACCGTGGGCGTCGAGCGGCGTGCAGACGGGCGGGACGACACCGCGCAGGGGTGCGGTCAAGGGCATGAGTGCTTCTCCGTGGTGGTGCTGGGGGGTCCCCGGGCGGGGCGGAGGGAAGGACACCAGACATAAGACGTCTGACGTCCGAACAATAGGCACTCCCCCGCTGTGGAGGTCAAGAGGGGAACGGGTCACAGATTCGGGCGGCGCGTGGACAGTGAAGTGAATTGCATGTACATGACAACCTGACGCACCGCGCCACTCGTCGGCTCCGGCGACCGACGTCGCGAGCCGAGGCGCACGGGACTGACGACGAAGCGCCGGCGGAGACCGGGGCCAGCCTCATCCCCTCGGCCGTGAAGCCGCCGCGCGTGCGTCGTGTGCGCCAGTCGGGCGCCGTCGACGGAAGAGCCGCATCCTCCCCTGGTCCGCGCGCGTTCCAGCCCGCACCCGTCAGGCCGTCCGCGCGGCCCTTTCCGGCGTGCCGTCGCTCGCGCGCGCCTCCGCCAGCCGCGCGCGTACCGGCGCGTAGTGGCCGGAGAGGGCACGGGCGAATCCCGCCGCGTCGCCGTCCCTGGCCGCACGGACGATCGCACGGTGATCGGCGACCGTGCCGGCCTCGTCCGTCTCGGAGACGCCCTGCAGGTGGGGCGCCACGATGGCGTACACGTCCCAGAAGGCCTGCGAGAGCTGGCCGACGAGTTTGTTGTCGATCGGCTCCATCAGTCGCTCGTGGAAGGCCCGGTCGCACTCGGCGAGGTCCTCTCCTGCGGCGCCGCGCCGGTCCATCTCGTCGACGAGCGCGTCGAGGGCGTCGAGGTCCTCCGGTGCCAGCGCCGCCAGGATGCGCTCGGCCATGCCGCGCTCGATCAGCTCGCGCACCTCGATCAGCTCCGACAGGATGCGCAAGTCGTCCTGGGGGCTGAGCAGTCCGCGGAAGACCAGACCCTCCACCAGCGCGGAGAGGCTGAGCCGGCCGACGTACGTCCCGTGGCCGCGCCGGACCTCGACGATGTCGAGCACGGCCAGGGTCTTCACCGCCTCGCGGATACTGGACCGGCTGGCCCCCAGCGCGGTGCACAGTTCGGCCTCCGAGGGCAGCGGGTCGCCCGGTCCGAGGCGGTTGTCGAGGATGTAACTCTTGATCGCCTCCGTGACCTCCTGACGCAACGACGGCCGGGCCGCCGTCCGGAACTCCTGCGGACGCGACGAGTTCACCTCTTGCCCCCTTCTCCTCGTGATGCCACGCCCGCAGTCTATCAAGGTAGGACATCAGACGTCTGACGACGTCTGATGTGAAGGTGCTGACGTCTGTTGCGCTGCCCTGTCGACGTACGCCGTCGACCCGCACGGCCGCCGCGTCGCGGCGACGCGCGCTCAGAGACCGGCGGCCCGGTGAGTGGGGCGGCCGTCCACCACCGTGAGCAGCACCGGCAACCCGGCGAGGTCGGCGTCGGCCACGTCGAGCGGGTTGCCGGCGAGCACCGTGAGGTCCGCACGGTACCCGACGGCCAGCCGGCCGGCCCGGTCCTCCTCCCCCGCGACCCAGGCCGGGTTGAGGGTGATGCCCCGCAGTGCCTGGAGCGGCGTCAGCGCCTGCTCGGGCCCGTGCGGGGGCAGGGACAGGTCGCCGGGGCGGCGGTGGCGCGCGCCCGCCATGACTCCCAGCGGCGGGAAGGGCGCGATGGGCCAGTCGGAGCCGAGGACCACCCGGGCGCCGGCCTCCCACAGGTCGCGGCAGCGGAACGCCCGCGAGGCGCGCTCCTCGCCGAGGCGCCGCGACCAGTTGTCGGTGTGGTCGGCCCGGGTGTACTCGCAGCAGTGGGTGGGCTGCATCGACGCCGTCACGCCGAGCCGGGCGAAGCGCGGCACGGTGTCGTCGGGGACGGTCTCGATGTGCTCCACCCGGTGGCGTACCGGCGCCCCGCCCGCGCCCTGGGCTCTCTCCACCGAGTCGAGGACGTGCCGCACGGCGGCGTCGCCGATGGCGTGGGTCGCCGTGGGCACCCCGGCCCGGTGCAGCTCGCCGACCACCCAGCGGTACCGGTCGGGGTCGGGCCAGAAGGCGTGCGCGGACTCGCCGTGGCAGTCGGGCCGCTCCAGCCAGGCGGTGCCGTTGTCGATGGTGCCGTCCATGAACATCTTGACCCCGGCGACCCGCCACAGCGCGCCGCCGGTGCCCTGGAGCCGGACCAGTTCGGCCACCGCGTCGGCGTCGGCGCCCGGCTGGCACCAGGGCGCCACCCGCAGTCGCAGCGGCAGGCCGCCGTCGGCCTCCAGCGCGCCGAGGATCGTCAGGGTCGCGCCGTTGGCGTCCATGGCGTGGCCGCCGGTCAGGCCGGCCGCCGCCATCTCGCGCAGCACCTCGCCGGTGCGCGCCCGCACCTCGGCCTCGGTGGCCTTGGGGGCCGCGGCCTCGACGAGTTCGCAGGCGGCGTCCTCAAGCAGCAGGCCTGTGGGACGGCCCGCGTCGTCGCAGACGATCTCGGCTGCCTGTTCGAAGCGCCGAGGGCCGTCGACACCCGCCAGTTCCAGCGCGCGGGCACTGGCCAGCACGGAGTGTCCGTCGAACAGGTCGATCAGGGTGGGGATGCCGTCGACGACCGGGCCGAGGGAGGCGGCGGCGACGGGCGCGTCACCGAAGGCGTTCGGGTCCAGGCCCCAGCCGCGCAGCCACGCGCCCGGAACCAGGGTCGCGGCCCGCCCGGCGAGGGCCGTACGCACGGCAGCCAGGTCGCGGCAGCCGGAGAGGTCCACGCCCATGGTGCGTTCGGCGCCGGAGACGGGGTGGACGTGCCCGTCCGTGAAACCCGCGGTGACCACCGCGCCCTTCAGGTCGATCACCGTCGTCGCCGGTCCGGCCAGCGCCCGGACCTCGCGGTCGTCCCCGAGGTACGTGATGCGACCGCCGCCCGCGGCCAGCGCCGTGTGCGGCAGGAGCGAGCCCGTGCCCGGGTCGAGCAGCCGGGCGGAGAGCAGGACGAGATCGGGGAACACAGGGTCGCTCCTTCGGGACTGTTGGTGCAGGCGGTGCAGGCGGTGCAGAGGCGCTGGGGGTGCTGGTGGTGCAGGCGGTGCAGAGGCGCTGGGGGTGCTGGTGGTGCCAGAGACGCTGGTGGTGCTTCAGAGGCACTGGTGATGCCAGAGGCACTGGTGGCTCGCTCCTGACGGCTCGACGAATCGACGAATCCATGACTCGACGGCTCGACGGCTCGACGGCTCGACGGCTCGACGGCTCGACGGCTCATGGTGCCGTAGGGGAATCGGGCACAGCGCCCGGTTCCGGGCCCGCCGCACCCTCGGCCGGGCGGGCGAGCGCGCCGACGGGGAGCCCCAGGGCGTGTTCCGCCGTGGTGACGGCCATACGGCTCACCGCGGGCGAACGGTCCGCGGTGCCGGAGTTGGCGTGGGCGCCGAGGCCGTCGAGTACGACCAGGATCTGGATGACCGCCACCGGCACGTCGTCCGTGTGGAACTCACCCGCGGCGACGCCCTGCCGGATGACGTCCCCGAGCCGTCCGCGCCAGGCGGCCTCCTGTTCGAGGACCCGGTCGCGCAGCACCGGCCGGTAGCGGCTGAGGTGCCGGGCGTTGATCCAGAGCCGGCTCACCGAGTCGTAGGCGTCCCCCACCGTGCGGGCGAGGAAGCGTGCGAGGTGGTCCTTCGGGGTGCCCTCGGGCCGCTCGGGCGGGATCAGGGCGTCCAGTTCGCCGGTCGCGGCGCAGCCGAAGGCCTCGGCGACCAGATCGTCCGCGGACGGGAAGTAGTGGCTGATCAGCCCCGGACGCACGTCCAGTTCCTCGGCGACGCGGCGCAGCGTGATGCACTCCAGGCCCTCGGCCAGCGCGATCTGTGCGGCGGTGTCGACGATTTCCGCACGTCGCGTGGCCGGGTCTTTGCGAATTCGTTTGCGGCTGGCGCTTGACGACATACCGCGGATGCTATTGAGTGTCCGACCAATAAGCAAGTCGTGCAAGTGCTCGGAGCGACAATGGTGTCCACGACCCCCGACCCGAACCCGGACGTCGACGACTGTCCCGGTCCACCACCGCCCGCGGACCGGTCGGCCCGGGTCGAGGCGCACGGCATCGATCACATCCCGGACGGCGAACGCAGGGGCCACCCAAGGGAGTTGTTCTCCGTATGGGCCGCCGCGAACGTGAACTACCTCAGTCTGGTGGTCGGCGGCGCGCTGGTCCTGATGGGCCTGAACCTGTGGCAGTCGCTCGCGGTGATCGTGGTGGGCAACGCCTTCTGGCTGCTGACCGGGGTGCTGGCCGTCTCGGGTCCGGCCGCGGGCACACCGAGCGAGGTGATCACGCGGGCGATGTACGGAATCCGCGGCAACCGCGTGAACAACGCCGTCGTCGGATGGCTGATCTCCGTCTGCTACTTCGCGCTCAACCTCGCCGCCGCCGCGACGGCGGCCTTCTCCCTCGTCGGCAAGGCCGGCATACCCGTGGGCACCGGGGTCAAGATCGTCGTCGTGGTGGTCGTCGCGGCGCTGACGCTGACGGTCAGCGTGTACGGCCACGGGCTGATCATGCGGCTGTACCTCCCGATCACCCTGGTGCTCACCGCGACCTTCATCGGGGTCGCGATCGCCGTGGTCGGACACACCGACTTCTCCTACGCCCCCGGCCACCCGCTGACCGGCACCGGCCTGTGGGCGGCCGTCTTCGCCGGGGTCGCCCTCGTCGCGTCGGGCCCGCTGTCGTACACCACCAGCGCGGACTTCTCCCGCTACCTGCCCCGCACCACCTCCGCCAGGGCGATCGTGGGCTGGACGGCCCTGGGCGGCTTCCTGCCGGGCACCGTCGTCTGCGCGCTGGGCGCCTTCGCCGCCACCGCGGTCGACATGACCGACCCGCAGGGCGCGCTGCAGAAGATCCTCCCCTCCTGGTTCGACCCCGTCTTCCTGCTGGCGCTGATCCTCGGCACGATCGCCATCAACGCCCTGACCGCCTACAGCGCGGGCCTGGCGCTCCAGGCCGTGGGCGTGCGCATCCGCCGTTCCCTCAGCGTGCTCGTCGACGGCACGGTCTCGGTCTCCCTGACGCTGTACGCGCTGCTCGTCTCCGACTTCCTCGACACCGTGAACAACGTCCTGCAACTCACCGTCGCGCTGCTCGGCCCCAGCACGGCCGTCTACGCCACCGACATCCTGCTGCGCCGCAACCGCTACGACGGCCGCGCCCTGATGGACGAGACCCCGGGCAGCCCCTTCTGGTACGCCGGTGGCGTGAACCGGGCGGGCGCCGTCGCCGTCCTGGCGGGCACCGCCGCCGCCTCGCTCTGCGTGGACACGGTCTACTGCACCGGACCTCTCGCCACCGCCCTGGGCGGCGTGGACCTCGCCCTGCCGGTGGGGCTCGTGGTCGCCTCGGCGCTCTACGCCGCCCTCATGCGCGGGAGGGCGGGGTCCGCCCTCCCGCGGTAGTTCGGGCCGGTCGGGAGCCCGGCCGGGAGGCACCGACCGGCGTCGACGGACATCGACCGGCATCGACCGGCATCGACCGGCAAGTCGCGGTCCCGGGTGGCCCCGGGCGGGAGTTCCCGGGTGATGTGCTCCCCCTCCCCCAAGATTCCTCCCCTGGCCCGTCCGGCATTCCTCCCTGGCCCGTCCGGCATTCCTCCCCCGGCTCGTCGACCTCCGGTCACGACAGCAGCCGCTGCTCCTTGGCCACGGCCACGGCGCCCGCACGCGTGTCGACGCCGAGCTTGTCGTAGATGCGCCCCAGGTGCGTCTTGACCGTGGCCTCGCTCAGGAAGAGCGCCTTGGCGATGTCCCGGTTGGTCAACCCCCGGGCCAACTGGCCGAGGATGTCGCGCTCGCGGCCGGTGAGCGTGGGCCGCGGGCTGCGCATCCGGGCCATGACCCGGTGGGCCACGGGCGCCGACAGGGCGGTACGGCCGGCGGCCGCGCTGTGGATGGCCGTGAACAGCTCCTCGGGACGCTCGGCCTTGAGCAGATAGCCGGTTGCGCCCGCCTCGATGGCGCGGGTGATGTCGGCGTCCGTGTCGTACGTGGTCAGGACCAGGACGTGGACCGCACCGCCGGATGCGGCGGTGATCCGGCGGGTGGCCTCCACACCGTCCGTCCCGTCCCCGAGTTGCAGGTCCATGAGGACCACCTCGGGAGCGAGCTTCGCGGCGAGCGCGACGGCCTCCGCCCCGGTGTCCGCCTCTCCCACGACCTCGATGCCCGGGGCGCTGCCCAGCAGGGCGCGCAGCCCGGCGCGGACCACGGCGTGGTCGTCGCACAGAACGATCCGGACGGAGGTCGCTCCGGTGGGGCCGCCGGACTCGGTGGGACCGGGGCCGGCGGGGTTGACGGGACCGGGGCCGGCGGGGTTGACGGGACTGGCGGGTTCGCTGGGTCCTGCGGGTTCGCTGGGTTGCATGGGATCGGTGAGCCTCAGGGTGGGTGGGGTGGGGTCGGTGGGGCCGGGGCGAGTCACGGTGCGGGAGCCTCCGCGGCGCTGGGGGTGGGATGGAGCGGTACGGCGGCGGAGACCACGGTGCCGTCACCGGGGGCGGACTCGACGGTGAGGGTGCCGCCCAGTTGACCGGCCCTGGCGCGGATCGCCGGCAGCCCGTGCCCCCGGACCCCGAAGGCCCGCTCCGGCAGGGCCGAGGCGTCCAGGCCGCGGCCGTCGTCGGCGATGTCCAGGCGGACCTGGTCGCCCAGGTAGGTGAGGGTGAGGGCGGCCCGGCGGGCGCCGGAGTGCTCGCGGACGTTGGCGAGGGCGCCCTGCGCGATGCGCAGCAGCGCGGACTGCACCCGCTCCGGCAACCCGGCCGGGCCCGGTGCACCGTCGACGAGGCAGGTCACGGTGCGCTCCGCCGTGCTCTCGCGGGAGGCGAGTGTACGCAGGGCCGCTTCCAGGCCGCCGCCCCCGGCGAGGTCGGCGGGCGCCAGGTCGTGCACGAACCTGCGGGCCTCGGCGAGGCTGCTCTCGGCGATGGAGGCGGCTGTGCGCACGTGGGCCCGCGCCTGCTGGGGATCGGTGCGCCACACCCGGTCGGCGGCTTGCAGGAGCATCCGCTGGCTGGACAGGCTCTGGGCGAGGGTGTCGTGGATCTCCATGGCCAGCCGCTGGCGCTCGGCGAGGGTGCCCTCGCGGCGTTCGGTGGCGGCCAGTTCGCGGCGGGTGCGCACCAGGTCGCGGATCAGGGCGGCCTGGCGTGTCGCCTGGCGGTCCATGTGGGTGAAGACCGCGGTCGCCAGGAGGGCGACGGCCGGCGGGCCCACCACCACGTCGACGTCGAGGCGGTCGGCCAGCCGCAGTTGGGCGACGACGACGAAGACCGTGAAGAACGCCACCAGCGTGTACGCGGCGCGCGCCGGGAGGGTCCGCAGCGCGGTGTAGAACAGCGGCACCGCGCACCAGGCGAAACTGGGTGCCAGGGCGACCAGCACGGCCCAGACCGCCACCAGGGTGCCGAGCCACGACAGCCCGGTGAGGGCCGGTCGCCCGGAGCCGGTGGGGACGGCTGGGGCCGCCACGGCGGCGAGGCCCTGAGAGGAGCCCTGGGGAGGAGGTGGGCCGCTCCCGGAAGGAGGCTCCGGCGCGCGCCCGGCGGTCGCGCCCGCCGCCGTGCGCCGTCCGACGACGTAGAGCAGGGCCAGCACGCCCGCCAGGGCGAGGACCGCGGGCACCTGGGGCTGGGCGCCGTGCCGCTGCACGTAGCGGACCAGCGCGGAGAGCAGCAGCAGGAAGAAGGCGAGATGGACGACGAACGCGAGCGTGCGTGCCTCGCCGTCGACCGGCTGCGGGCGGGCGCGGGAGGCTCGGCTCCTGGACGACGGCATGGGCTGCTCCTCCCGGCCGGGACGTGAGGACGTGACACAGGGACGTACGGACATGGCTGCCGGGCTGGGCGAGCACTGACATTGTCGCCCCGGTGCGGCCCCGCGGGGTCAACCGATCGGATGACCCCGGCATCGGCCGTCCCGCCCGCCGGAACCAGCCGGTACGCCGACGGGTGCGCGGAGCGGGCGGCCCGAGGCTGGAAGCACAGCGCAGGAAGCGCTGCTTCCCCCGTACCGGAGCACCGGGGGCCGCGACACCGGCCCGCCCCTCGGGAGCGGGGAACGCGACATGACTGGGAGTTGCCCTGATGCAGCACAAGGCCGAGAAGTTCTCCACCCGTGCCAAGGCCGTCACCGCAGTGGCGGTCCTGGCGGCGGTCGGCGCCGGTGTGGCCGGCGCCGTGTCCGCCTCCGCCGACACCCCGGCCGCCGCTCCGGCCGTGGCCGCCGCCGCGGTGAAGGGCAAGGCCACGACCACCAGCACGCACCTGACCGTCGACGCCGCCACCGACGCCGCCGAGGCGGCGCTGAAGGCCGCTCGGAAGGAGGGCCAGCGGGTGAGCGTCGCGGTGGTGGACCGCAACGGCAACACGATCGTCACCCTGCGCGGCGACGGCGCCGGGCCGCAGGCGTACGACTCCGCGGTCAAGAAGGCGTACACCGCCGTGTCCTGGAACGCGCCCACCTCCCAGCTGGTCAAGCGGCTGGAGTCGGCGCCCACGCTCAAGGACATCCCGGGCACGCTGTTCCTGGCGGGCGGCGCCCCGGTCGCGTACGGCGACGCGCCGATCGCGGGGATCGGTGTGGCGGGCGCGCCCTCCGGTGACCTGGACGAGAAGTTCGCCCAGGCCGGCGCCGCGGCCATCGCCGACGGCCGCTGATCCCGGCCCTGCCCCGTTGTGTTTTGGCGGTCCCGTCCCGGGGCCGTCCGGGGGCGGCGCGTGCCGGGCCCCCGCCCCGCGCGCCGCCCCACACTTGTCCGTACACTCCGCAGCCACCCGCGCCCGCTCCTTCCTTGCCCGCCCGCTCGTCCGCTCGCCACCGCGTGTTCGCTCTGCCGTCCCGTTGTCACCGCCATCCGTTGTCACCGCCACCCCGTGGAGGAGTTCCGCCGTGCCCAAGAAGTCACCTTCCCCTGCCGACCGCGCCCTGCTGGAGGCCGCGCGGCGCGGCGACGTCCCCGCCGTCCGGGCGGCCCTCGCGGCGGGCGCGGACCTGGAGACACGCGACGAGGAGGGCTGTACGCCGCTGCTGCGGGCGGCCCTCGCCGACGAGGTCGCGGTGGCCGAGGTGCTGGTCGGCGCGGGCGCGGACGTGAACGCGCGGGACGGCCGCCAGGACAGCGCCTGGCTGGTGACCGGCGTGACCGGCAGCGTGGCGATGATGCGCGCGCTGCTGCCCGGCCGGCCGGACGTGACGCTGACCAACCGGTTCGGCGGGGTGTCGGTGATCCCGGCGAGCGAACGCGGCCACGTGCCGTACGTACGCGCGGTCCTGGCCGAGACCTCCATCGACGTGAACCATGTCAACCGGCTCGGCTGGACGGCCCTGCTGGAGGCGGTGATCCTCGGCGACGGCGGACGCACCCACCAGGAGGTGGTGGAGGTGCTGCTCGCGGCGGGCGCCGACCCGCTGCTGCCGGACGCCGAGGGCACGACGGCCCGCGTCCACGCCGAGCGCCGCGGCTTCCGCGCGATCGCCGCGCTCCTCCTGGCGGCCGAAGGGCGCCCGGGCCCCCATGCCCCGGAGAGCCCCCGGGACACGGAGGCCGGACGGTGAGGCGGCACCGCTCCACGGTCGTCGGGCGCGCGGTCGTCGGGCGCGCGGTGCTCGTCGCCGCGGCGGCCGGGTGCGCGGCGGACGGCCGCGCCGGCTCCCCGGCCGCGTCCGCCCGGCACCGGCACTTGGACCGGAAGCCGTCCGGAAGCCGTATTCAGGTGGCCCCGTAGGCACCGAGGGCGGACTCGACCTCGGCACGGGCCGGGTCACGCGCCCGGCGGTCGGCCCTCGTCCGCTGGGGATGGCCGTGCTGTGGCGAACGCGCGGTGCAGGTCGTGCAGCCGGCCGGTCAGGGCCGGGGCGGGCCCCCGCACCTCCAGTCCGGGCACCACGTCCTGGATCGGCGTGCAGCGCACCGGGGACGGCGGCACTCCGAGGTCGGCCAGCCACCGCGTCAGCTGGGCGGCCGAGTGGGCGTACACGACGGTCCCCAGGCCGGCCCAGCCGTGGGCGGCGGCGCACATGGGGCAGTGCTCGCCCGAGGTGAAGACGGTGGCCGCGGCCCGCTCGCGCTCGGTGAGGCGGGCCGTGGCCCAGCGGACCAGTTCGAACTCCGGGTGCCGGGTCCGGTCGCCGAGGGTACGGACGCGGTTGCGCTCCTCCGCCAGGATGCGCCCGTCTGCGCCGACCAGGAGGGAGCCGAACGGCTCGTCCCCGGCCCGCAGCGCCTCGGCCGCCAGTTCGACGGCACGCTCCAGGTAGCGCATGTCGTCGGGCGTCGGTTCGACCGGGCCCGAGCCGGTGGGGTTCGCCCTCGGTTCGGTGGGGCTCGTCCCCGGATCGTTGGGGCTCGTCCCGGGTTCGTTGGGACTCGTCCCCGGTTCGGTGGGACTCGTCCCCGGTTCGGTGGGGCTCACGGCTCTCCTTCAGGCGGCGGTGGGGGCACCCGGGACCCGGCGCTCGCCGCCGTTGTGTTCCTGCCAGAGCCGGTAGACCTCGACGGCGGCGTCGCGCGGCTCGTGCCGCATCGGCAGCCGGCGCTCGTCCCAGTCCTTGGCGAACTCGCCGTAGAAGGTGTCGAGTTCGAAGTACTTGCGGTCGTCCACGTAGTGCGGCTCGTAGGCGTCGCGGGTGGTGAGGAACACGACCTCGTCGGGCGAACAGTAGTAGAGCGCGCCGAGGCACATCGGGCACGGCTGGGCGAGGACGTAGATCGTCGTGCCGACCAGGTGCTCGGTGCCGAGCCTGGTGCATGCCTCGCGGATGGCGAGGATCTCGGCGTGTGCGGTGGGGTCGTTGGTCTGGGCGACCCGGTTGGGGCTCTCGGCGATGACCTCGCCGTCCTTGACGATGACGGTCGCGAAGGGGCGTCCGCCCCCGGCGACGTTGCGGCGGGCGATGTCGATGGTGCGCTGCGCGAAGTCCATGCTGCGTGTCCTTCCTGTCTGGCCTGGATTGCGAGGCCCGGATTGCCGGGCTTGCAGGGCTTGCCCGGCTGGTGGCGTGGGAGAGGTGGTGGCGCGGCGGGGCCGGGGCGGATCCAGGGGACCGGTCCGCCCCCGCCGCCCGCCACCGGGCCCCCGCCCCCACGGGGGGGGCGGGGGGGGGGGGCGGGGGGGCGGAAGGGGGTGGTGGGGGGGGGGGTGTGGGGGGGGGGGGGGGGGGCGGGGGGGTACCCGGGGCCCCGGCCCCCCCCGCCCGCCGGCCTCCGGCCCCCCGCCCCGAAGGGATCGGCGGGGCGGGGGCGCGAGCGGTCAGAAGGGCTTGGTGGGCAGGTACTTGCCGTCCAGGGTGATCACGGCACGCTCGCCGCCCTCCGGGTCGGCGACCTTCTTCACGTCCAGCTTGAAGTTGATCGCGGAGATGATGCCGTCGCCGAACTGCTCGTGCACCAGGGCCTTGAGCGTGGTGCCGTACACCTGGAGCATCTCGTAGAAGCGGTAGATGGTCGGGTCGGTGGGGACGGCGCCGGGGATGGAGCCCCGGGTCGGGATGGTCTGCAGCAGCATCACGGCGTCGTCGTCGAGGCCGAGCAGTTCGGCGACGGCCTCGGCGGAGTCCGCGGGCAGGGCGTGCTGACCGAGGACGGCGGCGGTCACGAAGGCCGCCGAGAGGCCGGCCGCGTCCGCGATCTGCTGCCAGCTGAGGTCCTTGCGGGTCTTGGCCTCGACCGCGGTGGCGGCGAGAGCCTGGCGGGCTGCGGGGTCGAACTGGGCATGCACCATGAGGGGGTCCTTCCTGGGTTCAAGGGTGGGGGAACACCCGGCGCGCCGCGACGTGGCGACGGCGGCCGGGACGTGGGGGGGCGTGGAGGCGTGGTCAGGCCGCCGACACGGCGGGACCGTGGCCGGCGGTGACCGTCTCGACGCCGCCGGTGGCGATGTCGTAGACCCAGCCGTGCGCGGTGAGGGTGCCCTCGGCCAGGGCGCGGGCCACCGAGGGGTGGGTGGCCAGGTTCGCGAGCTGGGCGAGCACGTTCTGCCGCACCAGCGCGGCGACGTCCCCGCGGGCCGGGGTACGGGCCCGGGAGGCCTCCGCGTGCCGCAGCCACCGGGCGACCGCCGGAACACCGCTCAGGTCGTGCGCCTCGGCCAGGGCCGTCATCGCGCCGCAGCCGGAGTGCCCGCACACCACGACGTCCGAGACGCCGAGCACGGCGACGGCGTACTCGATGCCCGCCGCCATCGCGTCCGGGGCCGGCGTGTAGGCGGGGACGAGGTTGCCCGCGTTACGGACGACGAACAGCTCGCCCGGCTCGCTGGACGTGATCAGCTCGGGGACGACGCGGGCGTCCGAGCAGCCGATGAACAGCGTGTGCGGGGCGTGGTGCGTGGTGAGATGGGCGAACAGGTCCGCCTTGGCGGGGTGGACGTCCCGCTGGAATCGCGTGACGCCCTCGGCGAGGTCGCGCATGGGTCACTCCCTCCGTGGGTTCGACGGGTTCGGTTCGGGCCCGTCGGGCTCGATGCGTCCACCTTGCATGACCTGTGCCTATAGCGTCCAAGACGCATCACTCATGTCTTCCATTGGTCACATCTATAGTGGTGCTCATGGCTCCGGAACTGCGTCATCTGCGCTACCTGCTGGCCGTCGCCGAGCACGGCAGCTTCACGCGTGCCGCCGAGGACCTGCGCATCTCGCAACCGACCCTCTCCCAGCAGGTCAGGCAGCTGGAGCGGACGGTGGGCGCGCAGCTACTGGACCGCACCGGCCGCAGCGTGCGGCTGACCGACGCCGGTGAGACGTACGCGCGCCACGCCCGCCGGGCCCTGCGGGACCTGGCGGCGGCCGAGCGCGCCGTCCAGGACGTCCAGGACCTCACCCGCGGCCATCTGCGACTGGCCGTCACGCCGACCTTCACCGCCTATCTGGTGGGCCCCCTGGTCGCCGGGCTGCACGAGCGGCACCCCGGGATCACACTGGACGTCAGGGAGATGACCCAGGACCGCATCGAGTCGGCCCTGCTCGCCGACGACATCGACCTGGGCATCGCCTTCGCCGGGGCCCATCTGCCGGGCATCACGGCGGCGACCCTGTTCACGGAGACCCTGAGCCTGGTCACCGGGGGGCACCACCCCGAGGGCGACCCGGCCCCACCGCTCCCGATCCGGTGCCTGAGGGAACATCAGCTCGCGTTGCTCAGCGGGGACTTCGCCACGCGCGGGCACATCGACGCCCATCTCGCGGCGCACGGCGTGCAGCCGCGCATCGCGGTCGAGGCCAACTCCGTGCAGGCCCTGGCCGAGATCGTGCGGCGCACGACGATCGCCACGGTGCTGCCCGACGCCATCACCCACGACCACCCGCATCTCACGCCGGTGCCCCTGGACCCCGCCCTGCCAGTCCGCGCCGTCGCGCTCCTGCGGCGCGGGGGCGGCTACGAGAGCGCCGCCGCCCGCGCCTTCACCCGCCTCACGCATGACGTCGTCCGGGCCCGCGGCTACGCCGACGCCCCACCGTGACGCCCCGCGCCCGGACATGCGTCAGGGCCGTCCCGGATTTCTCCGAAACGGCCCTGACCTGCGACTCTCTCAAGTCGGGACGACAGGATTTGAACCTGCGACCCCTTGACCCCCAGTCAAGTGCGCTACCAAGCTGCGCCACGTCCCGTTGCCCGTCTGACCTGGGGCTTCCCCCGGTCGAACGCGCAGGAAAACCATACCGCACTCGGGTCGGTGGTCGCGCACGCCTTTCCCCCGCACGCTTGACCTCAAGCTTGATTGAGGTTGCACGATCGTCGGCATGACGACCACCGAAGAACTCGGGCGCACCCTCGGGTACGCCGACCTGCCCCGGCTGATGGGCCTCATGACGGGCGACGAGAAGCACGGCCCCGCGGCCACGTCGACGCTCGACGTGCTCTGGGTCCTCTACGACCGGGTGCTCCGGGTCGGCCCCGGGCGGCAGGACGACCCGGAGCGCGACCGGTTCCTGCTCTCCAAGGGGCACGGCCCGATGGCTTACTACGCGGTCCTCGCCGCCCGCGGCCTCGTGCCGGTGCAGTGGCTGCCGGACTTCGGCACCTACGACTCCCCGCTCGGCCACCATCCGGACCGCACGCTGGTGCCCGGCGTGGAGATCGGCAGCGGGTCGCTGGGGCACGGGCTGCCCATCGCCGTCGGGACGGCCCTCGGGCTGCGCGCGCAGGGCCTGCACGACCCCCGGGTGTGGGTGCTGATCGGCGACGCGGAGCTGGACGAGGGGAGCAATCACGAGGCGATCGCGTTCGCCGGTCCGGCGGGGCTCGAACAGCTGCACACCGTGGTCGTCGACAACGCCTCCGCCAGTCATGCCCGCCCCGGCGGGGTCGCGGCCCGTTTCGAGGCGGCCGGCTGGTCGGCGGTGACCGTCGACGGCCGCGACCACGAAGCGCTCCACACGGCGTTCACCGCACCGCATCCGGGCCGCCCGCACGTGGTGGTGGCCCGGGTGGAGCCGAAGAACTCCTGAGCACCTGAGCCTGCCGTCCTGCGCCCCGCCCCACGCCCCCTGGGCCCCCGCCGGGGAGTCCGGGCGCGCCCTCCGACCGGCACCCCTCCACGCTTTCGTCGCTTTCGTCCCGACGCAGAAGGAACCCACCCCATGGACACCATGCGCGACCGTTTCGCACCCGTCGTCTCCCGGCTCCTCGACGAGGACCCACGGGTGGCGGTCGTCCTCGCCGAGATCGGCAAGGACGCGTTCACCGCGGCCCGCCGGCGCCACCCCGACCGGGTGATCAACGTGGGCATCCGCGAGCAGCTCCTCGTCGGCGCCGGCGCCGGCCTGGCGCTGACCGGCATGCGGCCGGTGGTGCACACCTTCGCCAGCTTCCTCGTGGAGCGCCCCTTCGAGCAGGTGAAGCTGGACCTGGGACACCAGGAGGCCGGCGCGGTGCTGGTGAGCGCTGCCGCCTCGTTCGACTGGCCCGCCGGCGGATTCACCCACATGGCGCCCGGTGACGTGGCCCTGCTCGACACCCTGGACGGCTGGACGGTCCACGTCCCCGGGCACCCGGACGAGGCCGAGACGCTGCTGCGGCACGCGGTCGCCGCCGGAGAGGACCGGGTGTACGTCCGGCTGTCCGTGCAGTCGAACGCCCTCGGACGCCCGGTCGACGGCGAGCACTTCGTGACGGTGCGCGAGGGGCGTTGCGGGGTCGTTCTCGCCGTGGGGCCCCTGCTCGACCCGGTGCTCGACGCGACGGAGGACCTGGACGTCACCGTGCTGTACGCGACGACCGTACGGCCCTTCGACGAGGCCGCCCTGCGCCGGGCCGTCCGCACGGCCGGGACGGATGTCGTCCTCGTCGAGCCGTACCTGGCGGGCACTTCGACGGCGGCGGCGAACGACGCGCTCCGCGACGTGCCCCACCGGGTCCTCGGCCTCGGGGTGGGCCGCGCCGAGCTGCGGCGTTACGGCACCGTCGACGAGCATGCCGCCGCCCACGGCCTCGACGCCCGGTCCCTGCGGGAGCGGATCTCCGCGTTCCTCGCGGCGGGCGCCCGGCAGGCCTGAGACCTGAGCGGCCGGGGCGGGGAGGGGGAGGGGGCTGCCGGGTGGTCAGTGCTCCGCGGGGTGCGCCCCCATCAGGCGGGGGCCGCGGGCGTCGGCGCGGACGAGGCCGCGTATCGCGGGCACCGCGAGCAGGGCGACCGGCACGACGAGACTCATCGCCGCGGACACCAGCAGCACATGGCCCGCGCCCAGCAGGGAGGCGGACGGTCCGGCGAGGGCCTGGCCCACGGGCATCATGGCGAGGGAGCCCGCCACGTCGTAGGCGTGGATGCGGTTGAGGACGTCGGAGGGGACCTGCGTCTGGACGCTGGTCGCCCACATCACGCCCCAGAACGCCTGCCCGGCCCCGGCGACGGCGGCTCCCGCGGCCATGGCCCCCACGCCGAGCCCGGCCCCGACGGCCGCCGGGAACCAGACGAAGGTGAACAGCGCGACCGCCCCCGCGCGCAGCATCCGGCGCGGGCGCAGCCGCAGCGCGAGGAACCCGCCGACGACGGTGCCCGCGCCGAGGGCGGAGTTGATCAGGCCGTAGGCGCGGGGGCCGTGCTGCTGGACCACCTCGGTGGCCACCAGCGGGACGGTCGGGCCCCACACGGCGATCATGTAGAGGCACCAGATCGCGATGACACCCCACAGCCAGGTCCGCGCTCTGAACTCCCGCCAGCCTTCGGCCAGGTCGGCCTTGAAGGTGCCCGGCCCGTGCCCGGCCGCCGGACCGCTGCCGGGCCGCGGCGAGAGCAGGGACGACGGCAGGGGCGGCAGTCTGAGCAGCAGCAGGCACAGGGCGCTGGTCGCGTAGGTGGCTGCGTGGGCGGCGAAGACCCCGCCGGGTGAGGCGAAGCCCACGAGGAGGCCGGCGACGGCGGGGCCGGCGAGCTGGGCGCCGGACTCGGCGATCCGTATCGCGCCGTTGGCCCCCTGGATGTCGGTGGCGAGCCGGGGCACCGTGCTGGCCACGCCGGGCTGGAAGACGGCGCCGGCCACGCCGTTGACGAATCCGATCGCGCAGATCTCCCAGAGCACCACGTGCCCGGAGTAGAAGAGGACCGCGGCCAGGGCCTGGGTGCCCAGCCGGGCCAGGTCGGCGCCGATCATCAGTCTGCGGGTGCTGAAGCGGTCGGCGATGACGCCGCCGAAGACCACGAGCCCGGCGAAGGCGGCGGCCGTCGAGGCCATGGCGAGGCCCACCGCGCCCGCGCCGTACCCGTGCTGGAGCAGGCCCGCGGCCAGCGCCACGGGGAGCATGGTGTCGCCGAGCCTGGCGACGGCCCGGGCCACGAAGAACAGCGCGAAGTCCCGCGACCAGACCGGCCGTGCCGCACCGCCGGCCGGAGAAACGACCGCACCGCCGGCCGGAGAACCGACCGGATCAACGGCACCGGTCGCGCCTGCGCCACTCCCCCGAGCAGCGCCGGTCGCGGCGGCGCCGTCCTGCCCGCCCGCCACCGCTGCCCCTTCCGTTGACGACTGCGCCGGTGTCCCGGTCATCCCCTCGACACCCCCTCCCCGCGCCCACTGCCCCTGTCCTCCGGATCATGCCACGGCCCGCTGACAACGCCGGAGGGATTTTCACCCCCCGGCGGGCAGCCCGAGTCCGGGGTGGGCGTCCAGCAGCCGGGCCGGGGCCGCCTGGCGCCAGGAGTCGGCGAGGACGTCGCGCAGTTCGTCCTCGTCCTCCAGCGCGCAAAGGCGCACCCTCACCCAGGCGAACTGCGCCTCGTGGCCGGCGATCCAGAACTTCCCCGGCTCCGCCATGACCAGTTCGGCGCGCTCCTCCTTGGGACAGCGCACGGCGATGGAGGTCTCGTCCTCCGGCAGCGTGGCGAACATCTTGCCCGCGACCCGGAACGTGGGCATGCTCCAGGCGGTCTTCTCCGTCGTGTCCGGCAGGGACAGGGCGATACGGCGTACGTCTTCGGCATCCTGCATGTCCGGCACGCTAGCCGTTCCCACTGACAGCGCCCCCGGCGGCGAACCGGACCGTCCCCCCGGCCGCGGCCCGGAGCGAACGGGCCGCCCCCGACTGCTTGTAGTAGATCGTCGTCGGCCGCAGCGTCCCGGCCGGGTCCGCCGCGTAGTCGGGGATCGCTCCGAGGCGGGTCCAGCCGGCCGACTGGTACAGGCGTTCGGCGGGGCTGCCTGTCTCGGTGTCCAGGTGGAGCAGGGTGATGCCCGCCGCCCGGGCCGCGTCCTCCGCGGTGGCCAGCAGACTGCGGCCCAGACCCTGCCCGCGGGCGCGCCGGTGCACCATGAGCTTGACCAGCTCGGCCCGGTGGCGGCTGTTGGGCTTGTCGGGGAAGTCGAGACCGACGGTGCCGGCCACCCGGCCGTCCGCGTCGTGCGCGACCCATACGGCACGCCGGCCCGCCGCCACGCCCGCCGCCCGCTCCCGCCACCAGGCGACCGCGCCGGGCCGGTCGAGGGAGGCGAGGAAGCCGACGGAGGCGCCGCCCGCCACCGCGTCGGTCAGCAGGTCGGCCAGTTCTTCCGCGCGTGCGCCGAGTTCGGCGGCATCGAGCCGGATCGTGGTCATCGTCGTCACGGCCGCACCACCGCCAGTACGTACCGCGCCCGTGCGGGCCCCGGGCACCGGAACCGCGTGGGCCCCCACACACGCAGCCTCAGGCAGTCACCGGCGCGGAGGTGGTACTCGGCGTCCTGCGCGGCCACGTCGAGCACGCCGTCCAGCACCCAGATGTGCTGCTCCAGGCCGGGCACGGGCGGGCGGTCGTAGGCGATGTCGGCGCCGGGCGCGAGGCGCGCCTCGACCAGTTCGCCGCGCAGCCCGGTGTGCGGCGGTGACACGGAGCGGCGCACGAACCCGGAGGCCCGGTCCTCCCACACCGTCTGCTCCCCGGCTCGCACCAGGGGCGCGGGCTCCGTCTCGATCTCGCTGAGCAACTGGGACATGGTGCGCCCGTAGACGTGGCACAGCCGGTTCAGCAGGGCGGCCGTGGGGCTGGTCTCGGCCCGTTCGGCGCGGGACAGCGTCGACCGGCTCACTCCGCTGCGTTCGGCCAACTCGCCCAGTGACCAGCCGCGTCCGGACCGCAGCTCGGCCAGCCGGGCGCCGAGGCGGGCGTCGACCGGGCCGGGGACGGGAAGGCGCTCCGCCGGTTCGTCGATTTCCATATCCGGGACGCTATCCCGGATGTGAGACACCCGTGTTACGGAACGCTCACCGGGGGCACCGCTCCCCCGGGCGGCGCGTGAGGCCGTACGGTCTGCTCCCGGGCCGCCTCGCCCAGCGCGTCCAGCACCGGGCGGATCAGCGGGTGCCCCTCGGCGCCCCGGCGCACCGCGGCGAAGACCCGGCGCGTGGGGGCCACGCCGTCCACGGGGCGCACGACCACCCCCGTCAGGTCCATGCCGCGCAGCGCCGAGCGCGGGACGAGGGCCACGCCCGCGTCGGCCGCGGCGAGCGCGACGACCGCCCTGAAGTCGTCGGAGGAGTGTTCGATCCGGGGCTGGAACCCGGCGTTCTCGCAGGCCAGGACGACCACGTCGTGGCACGGGTTGCCGGGGTACGGGCTGATCCAGGGGTCCTTGGCCAGTTCGGCGAGCGGAACCTCGGGGCTGTCCGCCGTGCGGTGGGTGACCGGGACGACCGCGTCGAAGGGCTCGGCGTACAGCGGAACATGGGTCAGGCGGGGGTCGTCGGCGGACGGTGCGCCCCGGTACTCCACGGCGACCGCCACCTCGACCTGCCGGTCCAGCACCATCGGCAGGCTCGCGTCGCCCTCGGCGTCCCGGACGCGGATGCGTATGCCGGGCGCCGTCCCCGCCAGGCGGGCCACGGCGGGCGCGACGACCTCGGCGATGCCGGTGGCGAAGGAGGCGACGGTGACGGTGCCCGCCTCGCCCGAGCCGTAGGCCGCCAGCTCGGCCTCCGCCCGCTCCAGCTGGGCGAGGACGGCGTTGGTGTGGCTGAGCAGGATCTCACCGGCCGGGGTCAGCCGTACGCCCTTGGCGCCCCGTTCCACCAGCCGGTGGCCGGTCTCCTGCTCCAGGGCAGTGAGCTGCTGGGAGACCGCCGAGGGGGTCAGGTAGAGCGCGGCGGCAGCCGCTGTCACCGTACGGTGGTCGGCCACCGCCCGCAGGATGTGCAGCCGCCGAGCCTCGATCATGGCACCGATTATCGCAAGCTCACCGGCCACCGGACACGCGGGACCGGTCAGCCGGCCGGCCCCTCGCAGCGCCCGCCGGCCCCGCTCAGGCCACCGGCTCCGTGGGAACCACCGGCACCACGGGCACCTCCGGACCTACCGGCTCCACTGGCCCCACCGCTTCCACGGGACCCATCGGCTTCGCCGGGCCCGCCGGCTGCGCTCAGCCCTCCAGCTCCGCGCGGGCCGCGACGAAGGCGTCCACCGCGCGGTTCACGTCGGCGGTCGAGTGCGCGGCCGAGAGCTGCACGCGGATGCGGGCCTGCCCCTGCGGCACCACCGGGTACGAGAAGCCGATCACGTACACGCCCCGCTCCAGCAGCAGTTCCGCCAGCCGCCCCGCCTTGGCCGCGTCGCCGATCATCACGGGTGCGATGGCGTGGTCGCCGGGAAGGACGTCGAAGCCCTCCTCGCTCATCCGGGAGCGGAAGAGCGCGGTGTTCTCCGCCAGCCGGACGCGCAGGTCATCGGCCGACTCCAGCAGGTCGAGGACCTTCAGGGAGGCCGCCGCGATCACCGGGGCGAGGGTGTTGGAGAACAGGTACGGCCGGGACCGCTGGCGCAGCAGCGCGACGATCTCGGCGCGGGCGGCGACGTAGCCGCCGGAGGCGCCGCCGAGCGCCTTGCCGAGGGTGCCCGTGATGATGTCGACGCGGTCCATGACGCCGTGCAGTTCGGGGGTGCCGCGCCCGCCGGGGCCGACGAAGCCGACGGCGTGCGAGTCGTCGACCATGACCATCGCGCCGTAGCGGTCGGCCAGGTCGCAGATCTCGCGCAGCGGGGCGACGTAGCCGTCCATCGAGAAGACGCCGTCGGTGACGACGAGCTTGCGGCGGGCGCCGCCGTCGTCCGCCTCCTTCAGCTGCCGCTCCAGGTCGGCCATGTCGCGGTTGGCGTAGCGGAAGCGGCGGGCCTTGGACAGACGGATGCCGTCGATGATGGACGCGTGGTTGAGGGCGTCGGAGATCACCGCGTCCTCGGCCCCGAGCAGCGTCTCGAAGACGCCGCCGTTGGCGTCGAAGCAGGAGGAGTAGAGGATGGTGTCCTCCTGGCCGAGGAACGCCGACAGGCGGCCCTCCAGCTCCTTGTGCACTTCCTGCGTGCCGCAGATGAACCGCACGGAGGCCATGCCGTAGCCCCACCGGTCCAGGGCCTGGTGGGCGGCGGCGACGACCTCGGGGTGGTCGGCGAGGCCGAGGTAGTTGTTGGCGCAGAAGTTGAGGACCTCGCCGGGCCGGCCGCCCGCGGTGACGGCGACGGTCGCGGACTGCGGGGTGCCGATGACGCGCTCGGGCTTGTGCAGGCCGGCGGCGCGGATCTCGTCGAGGGTGGCGCGCAGGTCGTCGCGCACGGAGTCGAACATGACAGGCTCCTTGGAAGTGCTGGCGGGGAGGGGCGCGGGGAGGTCAGGCGGTCCAGTCGAGGATGACCTTGCCGCCCCTGCCGCTCGCGGCGTCCGCGAAGGCCGCCTCGAAGTCGGCGTAGCCGTAGCGGCCGGTGATCACCGGGGCGAGGTCCAGGCCGCCCTCCAGCAGCACGGACATGGCGTACCAGGTCTCGAACATCTCCCGGCCGTAGATGCCCTTGACAGTGATCATCGAGGTGACGATGCGGGCCCAGTCGACCGGGAACTCCTCGGAGGGCAGACCCAGCATGGCGATCCGGCCGCCGTGCGTCATGTTGGCGATCATGTCGCGCATCGCCTCGGGACGGCCGGACATCTCCAGGCCGATGTCGAAGCCCTCGCGCAGGCCGAGCGTGCGCTGGCCCTCGGCGATCGTGGACGTGGAGACGTCGATCGCGAGGCTCACCCCGACCTTGCGGGCCAGCTCCAGCCGCTCCTCGCTCACGTCGGTGATCACGACGTTGCGCGCGCCGGCGTGCCGGGCCACGGCGGCGGCCATCAGGCCGATCGGTCCCGCCCCGGTGATCAGGACGTCCTCGCCGACCAGGGGGAAGGACAGCGCGGTGTGCACGGCGTTGCCGAACGGGTCGAAGATCGCGGCCACGTCGAGGTCGACGGGGACGCGGTGCACCCACACGTTGGAGGCGGGCAGGGCGACGTACTCGGCGAAGGCCCCGTCGCGGCCCACGCCCAGACCGACGGTGGCCCGGCACAGGTGGCGCCGGCCGGCCAGGCAGTTGCGGCACTTGCCGCACACCAGGTGGCCCTCACCGCTGACCCGGTCACCGGTCTTGATGTCGCTGACGTCACGGCCGGTGGCGACGACCTCGCCGACGAACTCGTGACCGACCACGAGGGGGGTGCGGATGGCCTGCTGCGCCCAGCCGTCCCAGGCCCGGATGTGCAGGTCGGTACCGCAGATACCGGTCCGCAGCACCTTGATCAGTACGTCACCGGGTCCGACGGCGGGCTCGGGCACGTCCGCGAGCCACAGCCCGGGCTCCGCCTTCTCCTTGACCAGCGCCTTCAACGCAACGGCTCCTGTGGATCGGGCCCGGGCCGGGTTCGGGGCATGCCGAAAGGACCCGCGTCCGGGGTGAGGGGTGGAATCACCTGGCAATCTGCCCTACGGCGGCACGCCCGGTCCATCGAGGATTTCTTAAGCACGGCCACAGGTTTCCTTCACGCGGCCCGACGCACTCCTCCCACGCCCGACGCACGCCTCACCACGCCCCGTCCCCAGCCCTCGCGCCCCTCACACGCGCGTCCCGCGCCCCCGCCCCGCCCTTGCAGCCCTCTCCCCTCTTCCGCCTCTCCCCTCACGCCGGCCGGCTCAGCGCGGGACGCTCTCCGCCGCCGCCTCGCGCCGGCCCAGCCGCCGGCTGAGTTCGGCCGCCGCCGCCTTGATGGTGCCGAGCCCCTCGCGGCCCCACGGGCGCGGCTCCACGTCCACGACGCACACCGTGCCCAGCACCATGCCCGTGCTGTCGACGAGCGGGGCTCCGAGATAGGACCGGATGCCGTACTCGTCGACCACCGCGTTGCCCGCGAACCGCGGATAGTCACGGACGTCCTCCAGCACCAGAGCCTTCCCCCGCGCCACGACGTGGGGACAGAACCCGTGGTCGCGCGCCAGACGGCGGCCCAGTTCCCGCCGGACGGCGTCGCCGTCGCGGTCGGCCGGTTCACCGGGACCGGGCGGCCCGGGAGGCCCGAGCGGTCCGGGGAGACCGGGTGGTGGTCCGACCGTTCCGGGTCGTCCGACCGGCCTGAGTCGTCCGACCGGCCCGGGCGCGTCCACGTCCAGGACGTCACGGGAGGGCCGGTGCAGTCCGGCGAAGAACTGCCCGTGCTCGCCCGGGAAGTTGACCATGGCGTACGGCGCCCGGGTACGGTCGGCGAGCCGGTCCGCGAAGGCGTCGAGAGCCGGTTCGGCCCGCTCTCCCAGACCCAGCCGGCGCAACCGCCGCGCCCGGGCGGGCGCCTCCTTGTCCTCGGGGGTGAGCAGCAGCCGGCCGGCCGGGCGCGGCGGGTCGTAGCTCATGACCGGACTCCGGCGCTCGGGGCGGCGGTCGGGTACGGGCGTGTCATGTACGGGCTCCGTGACGAGGTGGTGCCGGGCATCACAGGTGGGCCCCGTGACTCGGCGCGGGCTCGGGCGCGTGGGCGATGAGGTGCCGTACGAGGGTCAGCAGGGTCTGCACTCCCGAACTGGAGATACGGGCGTCGCAGCGCACGACGGGGATCGCCGGGTCGAGATCGAGCGCGGCGCGGACCTCCTCGGGGGCGTAGCGGTAGGCGCCGTCGAACTCGTTGACGGCGACGATGAAGGCGAGGCCCCGCTGCTCGAAGAAGTCGACGGCGGCGAAGCACTCCTCCAGGCGGCGGGTGTCGGCGAGGATCACCGCGCCCAGGGCACCCTCCGACAACTCGTCCCACATGAACCAGAAGCGCTCCTGACCGGGAGTGCCGAACAGGTACAGCACGTGCCGCGGGTCCAGGGTGATGCGGCCGAAGTCCATCGCCACGGTCGTCTCGACCTTGTTCTCGACGCCGTCGAGGTTGTCGGTGTCGGCGCCGACCGAAGTGAGCAGTTCCTCCGTGCTGAGCGGCGCGATCTCGCTCACGGCGCCGACCAGGGTCGTCTTGCCCACCCCGAACCCGCCCGCCACCAGGATCTTCAGTGCGGTGGGGAAGGGATCGGATCGGCCGTCGTGACCGCGGGGGCCGTCGCCGCGGTCAGAGCTGTCGTCGTAGTCCATCGAGCACTGCCTCCAGAAGAGCCCGGTCGGTGGGATGGTGGTGGGTGACGGGCGGCTTGGTGGTCAGGGCGCCGCAGTCGACCAGGTCGGAGAGCAGCACCTTGGCCACCGCCGCCGGAAGTCTCAGGTGGGCGGCCACCTCGGCCACCGAGACCGGCCCGAGGCACAGGTCGAGTGCCTGGCCGTGCTCGGGCCCGAGGTAGCCGAGCGGCGTCACCCCGGTCGCCATCACCTGCGACATGAGGTCGAGCGCGACGCTGGGCAGGGTGCGGCCGTTGCTGACCGTGAAGGGGCGCACCAGCCGCCCGGCCGCGTCGTCGAGCCAGGGCCCGTCACCGGCCGCCGCGCTCAAGGCCGCAACGCCGGGGAACCGGCGGTGTGTTGCCGAGGCGCGGTCATGAGGTACGGGCGGACGCTCTTGACCAGCATCGCCATCTCGTACCCGAGCACCGCCGCGTCGGCCTCGCGGCCCGCGAGCACGGCGAGACAGGTGCCCGAGCCGGCGGTGGTGACGAACAGCAGGGTCGAGTCGAGTTCGACGACGACCTGCCGTACGTCGCCTCCGTCGCCGAAGCGGATGCCGGCGCTGCGGCCCAGGGAGTACAGGCCGGAGGCCAGCGCGGCCATGTGGTCGGCACTGTCGGGGTCGAGGCCGTGCACGGACTTCACCAGTCCGTCGCAGGACAGCAGGACCGCGCTGGTCGTGTGGGGTACGCGCTGGACGAGGCCGCTCATCAGCCAGTCGAGGTCGGAAACTTGGCCGGTCGGCGCATCGCTCGCCATGGTGGATCGACTCCTTGGGGTACGAAGGTCCCCTCCGGCGCTGGAGGTTGAAGGGAGCGCGGGGGTACGGGTGAACGCGGGGGTGGGGGTGGGCGTGCTGGTCATCCGGCGGGCGGGCTCCCGTCGTGGCGTACGGCCGGCGGCGCGGCGCGGGACGGGCCCGCGTCCGGCGACGGCGACGGGTCCGGGGCGGGCTCCGGTGGCCCGTCCGTTTCCGGGGGCAGGAGCGAAGCCCGGCGCTCCTGCGTCTCGGCGAGTCCGATCCCGCGCTGGAAGGCGGCCATCAGGCCGGGGTCGTGACCCGCCACGTCCTCGCTGTCCTGGCGGGGCGCGGGGGCGTCGCGCAACTGGGGGACGATGTGCTGCTGGGCGCGGCGCCGCGGCAGTCGGGGTCGGTCCATGGTGCCGCGCACCACGGAGTCCACGCGCGGGACGGGCACGATGTCCGCGTGGGCGGCGACGGCTGCCCGGTCCTGCGGCCGGATGCCCGGGACCGCTTCCGAGGGGTTCGCCCGCCGTTGCCCCGCACCGCGCCGCGGCAGGGGTGCGGGCCCCTGACCGTCGGCGGGAGCGGGGGGCGCGAGGGACCGCCCCACGGCCGGCACGTCGGGCTGCGGGCCGTGCCCGGCGAGGCCGCCCCCGGCAGCGGCACCGTCCCCGGCGCGCTCGTCCGGCCCGGCCTGCTCCGCGCCCCCGACCCGCTCGCCGACAGCGGTCTGCTCGGAGCCACCGTCCTGCCGGGCACCACCGATCTGCCCGACGCCACCGGCCTGCTCAGCGCCACCGATCTGCTCGGCGCCACCGAACTGACCGACGCCACCGGCCTCCTCTACGCCACCGGCCTGCCCGACGCCAGCTGTCTGCTCGGCGCCACCGGCCTGGTCGACGACACCGTCGTGCTCCGCGCCCCCGGCCCACTCGACGCCACCGGTCTGCTCGGAGCCACCGATCTGCCCGACCGGAGCAGCCGGGTACGGCGGCGGTGCCGGCGGGCGGTACGCGTCGATCGCCGCGCCCGGCTCGGCCCCCGGTCCGTCACCCGCACCGGCGAGTTCCGTACCCGTACCAACACGCGTACGAATACCGGGCCCTGCCTCTGCCCCTCCCCCCGTACCCGCGCCCGGCTCCGCCCCGAGCAGCGCCTGGGGCACCACGAGCACCGCCTGCACACCGCCGTAGATGTTGGTCTGCACCCGGACGCTGATTCCGTGCCGCCTGGCCAGCTGGGACACGACGAACAGCCCGATGCGGCCGTCCGCGAGCAGGCTGGCCACGTTGACCTGGTCCGGGTCGGCCAGCAGGGCGTTCATCCGCACCTGTTCGCCGACCGGCATGCCGAGGCCCCGGTCCTCGACCTCCACGGCGAGCCCGGAGGTCACGAGGCCCGCGCGCAGCAGGACCTGGGTGTGCGGGGCGGAGAACACCGTGGCGTTCTCGACGAGTTCGGCCAGCAGGTGGATGACGTCCGCGACGGCGTGGCCGCGCAGGCGGCCGTCGATCGGCGGGACGAGTTTGACCCGCGAGTACTGCTCGACCTCCGCGATGGCCGAGCGCAGCACCTCGGTCATGGAGACGGGGTGGCTCCACTGGCGGCGGGAGACGGCGCCGCCGAGGACGGCGAGGTTCTCGGCGTGGCGGCGGATGCGGGTGGCGAGGTGGTCGACGTGGAAGAGGCCCTTGAGCAGGTCGGGGTCCTCGATCTCGTTCTCCAGCTCGTCGAGGATGGAGATCTCGCGGTGCACCAGGGACTGCAGGCGCCGGGCGAGGTTGACGAAGACCTCCAGCTTCTGTTCGCTGCCCGCCTGGCTGGAGAGCTGCGTGGCCTGCACCACCGCGGTGACCGCCCCCTCGTGGGCGCGGGCCAGGTCGGCGGCGAGCAGTTCGAACTCGTCGGCGTCCGCGGGCGGTCCGCCGCGCGGTTTGCGGGCAGGCGGGGCCTCTCCGTGCCGCAGCGCGTCGACGAGCGTGTGCAGATCGGCCTCGCGGCGCGCGGTGCTGCGGCGCAGCGCGTCGAGGCGCTCGTGCACGGACCGGGCGGCGCGCCCGGCGGCGACGGCTGCGGTCACGATGCCCGCGAGCGCCACCGACAGCGCCCCCGCGAGCACCGCCCACAGGGCGAGTCCGGGCCGGGCGCCGGTGGAGCGCACCGTGAAGAGCACGGCCGCGCCCGCGCTGAGTGCCACCGCGACCGGCGGCAGCACCGCGAGGCGCAGCAGTTGGGGCCGTATGCGGGCGTCGGGCGGCGCGGGGACGGTGCGGGCGACCGGACGCCCGTGCCGTCCGCCCTCGCGGCGGTCCGGACGGGCGGCCGGTGCGCGGAGGTGAGACATCTGTTCCTCGTACTGGTCCGTCGGGCCTGGAGGCTCGCGCGGGGAGCGCGAGCGGGCATACGCCATCGCTGTGCCGGTCGGCCAGGCCCGGGAAAGCGCCTCTACGTCGTCCGGCGGACACTCACAGTAGTCACCAATGCATCATGTGCGATGAGCAGTTGACGAAATCGCCCGGGAATCGTCCCGCTCTGGTATGAGGCGTCGTACGGCAGATCGAAAAGCCTCGTACGACAGACCGAGAACGACGAACCGAGAACGAGGACCGAGATCGACGAACCGAGAACGACAGACCGGGAAATCCCCCCGCCGTTCACCGCCCCCCCAGGAGGAACCGTTCCCATGACCACACCCGTCCAGGTGATCAGCGTCCCCGCCGGCCCCGAGCGCTACGCGTACGCCTTCGGCGGCGGCTCGCCCGTGGTGACGGTGGAGCCCGGCTCGCTCGTCGAACTGACCACCGAGGACTGCTTCGGCGGCCGGGTGCGCGGGCCCGCCGATCTGCCGAGCCAGGTCTGCGCCTTCCCGTACCTGAACCCGGTGACCGGGCCGATCGCCGTCGCCGGTGCGGAGCCGGGTGACGCGCTCGCGGTGCACTTCGTGGACATCTCGCCGGCCCGCGACTGGGGTGTGTCCAGTACGTTCCCGCACTTCGGCGCGTTGACCACCACCCACACCACGGCCATGCTGCATCCGGCGCTGGAGGAGCGGGTCTGGGTCTACGCCATCGACACGGAGGCCGGCACCTGCCGGTTCGAGGCCACCCGCGGCGACTTCGCGGTGGACCTGCCGCTGGACCCGATGCACGGCACCGTCGGGGTGGCCCCGGCGGCGGGTGAGCGGCTGATGTCCATCTCCCCCGGTGTCCACGGCGGCAACATGGACACGCCCGAGCTGCGGGCGGGTACCACCGTCTACTTCGGGGTCAACGTCGAGGGTGCGATGCTCGCCGTCGGGGACGGCCATGCCCGCCAGGGCGAGGGCGAGGTGTGCGGGACGGCGGTGGAGACGGCCATGAACACGGTGGTGGCCATCGACCTCGTCAAGGGCGGCGCCCCTGCCGTGCCCCGGCTGGAGAACGACGAGTTCCTGCTGAGCACAGGTCATGCCCGGCCGCTGGAGGACGCGTTCCGCATCAGTCAGCACGACCTCGTGCAGTGGACGTCCGAGCTGCTCGGACTCGACCGGCTGGACGCCTACCAGTTGGTCAGCCAGACGGGGCTCGCGCCGGCGGCGAACGTCTGCGACACCCAGTACACGATGGTCGCCAAGCTGCCCAAGCGGGTGCTGGGGCGGGCCCGCGCCTTCGACGGGATCCACGAGCGGCTGCGGGACCTCGGCGCCGGGTACCTGCGGCAGCGCTGAGCCGCGGCGCGCGGGAGACGGGGCCCGCGGGTGGTCCAGTGGGCCGTCGCGGGCCCTGTGCAGGCGGATGACCCGCCGACCCGCCAGATTGGTCTAGTCCCATTTTGGTCCAGACCATTGACCCACCCGGTGGCCGGGCGCTATCCCATACGCATCAACACCTCCCTTCCGTACGGGCATTGGCGAAACCCCACTCCTCACACCGGGACTGACATGAGACTCATGCGTTCCTTCCGCGCGGTCCTCACCGCGGCCGTCACCACGGCGGCCTCGGTGGGCCTCGCCCTGACGGGCACCGGCACGGCACAGGCGGCGACTGAGCTGCCCGCCCACGTCTTCGCCCCCTACTTCGAGGCCTGGACCGGCGAGAGCCCCGCGGCCCTGGCCGCCCAGTCCGGTGCCAAGCACCTGACGATGGCGTTCCTCCAGACCGCCTCCAAGGGCTCCTGCACGCCGTACTGGAACGGCGACACCGGCATGCCGATCTCCTCGTCGACCTTCGGCAGCGACATCAAGACCATCCAGGGCAACGGCGGGGACGTCATCCCCTCCTTCGGCGGCTACACCGCCGACACCACGGGCACCGAGATCGCCGACAGCTGCACCGACGTCCAGCAGATCGCCGCCGCGTACGAGAAGGTCATCACCACCTACGACATCTCGCGGCTCGACATGGACATCGAGGCCGACTCCATCGACAACGCCGCCGGCATCGACCGCCGCAACAAGGCGATCAAGCTGGTCCAGGACTGGGCGGCGGCCAACGGGCGCAAGGTGGAGTTCTCGTACACCCTGCCGACCACCACCCACGGCCTCGCCGACAACGGCGTCCAGCTGCTGCGCAACGCGGTGAGCAACGGCACCCGGCTCGACGTCGTGAACCTCATGACGTTCGACTACTACGACAACCAGTCCCACGACATGGCGAAGGACACCCAGACCGCCGCCCAGGGCCTGGTCGACACGCTCACCCAGCTCTACCCGAACAAGACCTCCGCGCAGTTGTGGGGCATGGTCGGCATCACCGAGATGCCCGGCGTCGACGACTTCGGGCCGGCCGAGACGTTCAGCCTGGCGAACGCGACCACGGTCTACAACTGGGCCGTCTCCAAGGGCATCGACATGCTGTCCTTCTGGGCGCTCCAGCGTGACAACGGGAGTTGCGCGGGCGGCGCCGCCGCCGACAACTGCTCGGGCATCCAGCAGAACACCTGGGACTTCTCCCACATCTTCGAGCCGTTCACCAGCGGCAGCACCGCCCCGGCCGACGACTTCTCCGTGTCGCTCGGCGCGTCCTCCGGGACGGTGACCGCGGGGCAGTCCGCCACCACCACGGTGAAGACGGCCGTGACCAAGGGCAACGCGCAGACGGTGAACCTCAGCGTCAGCGGTGCCCCGGCCGGCGTCACCGCCTCGCTCAGCCCGGCCTCGGTCACGGCGGGCGGCTCCGCGACGCTGACCCTCGCCACCACCTCGGCCGCGGTCTCGGGCACGTACACCATCACCGTCACCGGTTCGAGCGCCTCCGGCAGCCACTCGGCGACGTACGCCCTGACCGTCACCGGCGGCAACGGCAACCAGTGCACCGCCGCCCCGTGGTCCAAGTCCACCGTCTACACCGGCGGCCAGCAGGTCTCGTACAAGGGCCACAACTGGAAGGCCAAGTGGTGGACGACGGGCGAGGAGCCCGGCACCACCGGCCAGTGGGGCGTCTGGCAGGACCTCGGCGCCTGCTGACCGAGCCCGGCCCCGTACGTGAGTGGCCCGGAGACCGCCCCGAAGGGCGCGGCCTCCGGGCCACTCACGCGCCTCGGCGCCGTCAGTACCGCTGGGCCTTCGTCAGCCGGGCCGTCAGCTTCTTCTCCTCCGACTGGCGGCTGAACGCGATCGGCTGCGCCTTCTTCCCGGGTTCCAGGTCCTGTGCCCCGACGTACCGGGTCTCGGCCACCTTGCCGTCGGCGTCGACGAAGTCGATCTGGGCGGCGTACGACGCCTTGCGGTCGGTCCTGTTGGTGATGGTCACCAGGACGGCGAGCACCCCGCCCGTCCGGTCCTTGGGCAGCCCGGTCATCCCGACCTCGGAGAGCGCGTTGCCCCTGCCGTGCACACTCTTCAGTTCCTTCTCGGCCGCCGCGGCGGAGCGGGCGGTGTCCGCCGACACGGACGCCTCGAACGCGGAGGCGCGGGCTTCGGCGGAGGACGCCGCGGCCGACGCCGAGGCCCGGGCGGAGGAGACGGCCGCGGAGGCCGACGAGGCCAGCGCGGAGGGCAGGGTACCCGCGGAGAACGAGGCCGTGTTCGGTGCGCCGGGGGACCGGCCGGATCCCGATCCGCCGCCGTTGGAGTTGCCGCCGCCGCATCCGGTCAGCGTGCCGGCCGCCAGCGTGCAGGTCAGTACGGCCACCGCCAGGGCGGTGGGGCGCGGCCCGGCGAGGCCTGCGCGACGCGGAAGAGGCATCGGCCCGTCCTTCGGGGTGGGGGAATCCTGAGCCCATCGTCGGCGCCGGCCCCCCGGCGCGCGACTCGGCCGCCGCCGGCCCGGTGACGCCCTCCCCGCGCGGCGGGAAGAGCGGCGAACGGGATCAGTTCTTGCGGGCGACGATGATGTCCCGGTTGATCGCCTGGTCCACCCGGTGGACGAAGCCCCGGTACGCCTCGGAGTCACGGACGGTGAACCCGTGGGCGGCGAGGATCTCGGCCAGCTGTTCCCGCCCGGCCACCAGCGTGTTCCAGGAGATGCCGAGGGCGCCGCCCGGCCGCAGCAGGGGCTCCCAGACCGGCACGGCGGCGGCCAGCAGGTCGACGGGGCTGCGGGAGAGCCGTCCGGCGTTCCCGCCGCCGTGCGGCCGGCTGCCGTGCTGCACGCCGTACGGGGCGTCGGTGACGATCAGGTCGAACTCGCCGCGGCGGAAGAAGTCGCCGCTCCTGAGCGTGTCCGCGTTGACCACCGTGACGTCGATGGTGCTGCCCTCGCGGTACAGCTCCTTGGACGCCCCGAGGCCGACCTGCAGCCGGCGTCCCAGGGTCGCCTTGTTGCGGCGGACGGTCCCGGTCTCGGCGTGGTGCTTGAGCCTGCTGTTCTTCAGCCAGGTGCGGAAGAACGCCGAGTAGGCGTCGAAGTCCTTGGGGTCGATGTCGAGGCCGGTGGCGTCCATGCCGTACATGACCGCCTGGTTGAGCGTGGTGCCGCGCCCGCACATCGGGTCGAACAGGCGCATCTCGCCGGTCAGCAGCCCGCCCGGCGCGTCCGTCGCCAGCGCCGTCACGTTCACCAGCAGCTTGGTGAAGTCCTCGTTCGTCTTGCCCGCGTACTTCTGGATGGTGAGCAGGTCGCTGCTGAAGAGGTCGAGGGGCTTCCTGAGGACCGGGCGCAGCACGTCCGGCTGCTCGACGGCGAAGAGGGCGTACAGCGACGACAGGTTCGACAGCAGGCGGATCGCGGTGTCGGACAGCGGGTCGGCGGTGAAGGTGACGTAGGGCACGCCACCGATCTCGGTGACGGCGACGTCGTGGACACCGCCCTCGATCACGGTCTCGCCGAACGCCTGGAGTTCCGCCATGGCCAGGTCGGGCGCGGACCGGGCGTACACGCGGTTGTGCGAGGGCGAGACGAGAAACCCGTACCTGCTCATGTGCTTTCGGATCCTGCTTTCCAGTGGCTTCCGGCGACGGCCGCGGTGGTGGTGACGCCCGGGGCGCGGCCCTGCTCGGAGCCGGTCGGTGACACACCGACTTTACCCGAACCGCCCGGTCGGGCGCGGGGGCACCGGACCGGGCGGGCAGGGTCAGCCGCGTCGGGCGACCGAGCGTTCGAAGCGGTGGAAGGCGGTCTCCTGGCGCCACTCCAGGCGGGCCTTCAGGCTGGAGTCCAGCAGCCGGCGGCACGCCCCTGCCGGCTGGTCGACGCCCGGCCGCGTACCGCGGCAGGCGGCCTTGGCCACGTAGCCGGAGCGGGTCGGGTTGCCCTCCCACAGGCTCGCGCCCGGCGCGAAGGCGTACTCCAGGGACGCGCGTGCCAGCTTCTTCAGCTCGGCGTAGTGCAGCGCGTAGGTGCGGGCGGCGTACGCGTACTCGTGGGTGATGTCGATGCGGCTGACACCGGGGTCGTCGGTGGCGAGCACGACCGGTACGCCGTAGCGGCGGTAGGTGTTGAAGGGGTGGTCGGCGCCCTTGACGCCGAGGATCTGGGCGTTGCTGGTGAACGGCACCTCGACGGCCGTCTCACGGGCGGCCATGGTGCGGGCGGTGCGCTGCCAGTCGTCCTCGTGGACCAGGTCGACACCGTGGCCGACGCGTTCGGCACCGGCGACGTCCACCGCCTCCTTGATGTGGAACTTCAGGTCCTCGGGCTTGACCAGGCCGGGCCACAGCTCCCCGGCGTGCAGGGTGAGGTGGGCGTGCGGGTAGACGCCGCGCAGGTACTTGAGCATGCGCATCTGCAGGCTGTAGTTGCGCAGGGAGCTGTCCCAGTCCTCGGGCTGGACCAGGTTGACGGCGACGAAGCGGTGGTCGCGCTCGGCCAGGCGCATGCCGAGGGCCATCTGCGTGAACACCCGCACCGGCGAACTGCCGCGTGAGACCTGGGAGATCCAGCGCACGGGGAGCGTGCAGCCGGGCCGGGCCGCGCGCGTGCCGCAGTGCTCGGTGGTGCGGAACTCCGCGTCGGAGTCGTCGGTCTCCTTGCGTGCCTCGCCCACCAGCCGGTCGAGTCCGCCGCCGGCCGTGAGCTTGCGGTGCAGTGCGGCCAGGTCGTCGTCCCACCCGACCTGGTCGGCGAGTTTCTTCGCGCCGTCCGAGGCGGGGGTGATCATGGTTTCCAGGTAGTACTGGTTCTGGACGGCCGCGTGGTCGGCCACGTCGGCGAGCAGTTTGCCGCGGTGCCGCCAGGTCACCTCGCCGAACTTTCCGAAGGTGTCGAAGAAGTGGTCGTGGCCGTTGCCGCCCGGCGGGAAGTCCTGCATGGACCAGGCGCGCAGGATCGCCTCACGGAAGGCCTTGTCGGTGCGGGCGTCCGCGGCGGGGCGGGTGCCCGGCCCGCACGGCGGGGCCTGAGCGGTCATCGTCGCGGTGTCGACGCACAGCCCGTCCTCGGCTGCCAGTTCGATGAGGTACTCCGTGGTGACCGCCCCGGAGAGGTGGTTGTGCAGGTCGCCGCCCTTGGGCATGCGCTCGAAGAAGCGGCGCAGGGCCCGGGGGTCGCGCCGGATCGAGCGCAGGTAGGCGTCGGTCGCGGCCTCCGCCGGTGTCGTGGACGGCCGTACGGCTCCGGGCCGGCCGCCGGCCGGGGCGGGCGTGTCGGCGGCGACGGCGGGCGAGGCCGGGGACGCGGTGAGGGTGGACAGCGCCGCGAGGCACACGAGACCTGAGGTGACCAGGCTCCTGCGTCGGCGCCCGGACCTGGTGGGTTCGGTAATCACGCCTGCATCATCACGAGCCGCGGCAGCCCTGTTCCGGCGAGCGCGCGGAGATCCACTCGACAGGTTGAATGCTCCCCTCCCTTCAGGGGGGGGATTCCTGGCTCAGGCTGCCTCCCGGAGCGGCGCTCCGGGAGGTCTTGCGCCCTCGTCACCAGCCGGGTCCAGACCTGCCCGGACGCGCATCACACGCGCGGAGTTCTTCGCGCACTTCCTCGCGGCGTCCTGCCGCTGCCGGGCGATCTTCGCGTACGTCTTCGCCCGCCACCGCCTCGCCTCCCGGTATCCCTTCGACGCCGCCTGCCCCCGCTCGGGTTTGCGGCGGGCCGTCATCCGGTCGTAGCGGGTGAGCTTCTCCTTCGCCTTCCGGCCGTGCTGAGGATGGGGCAGGTCGTGGGCGTCGGAGGTGGTCGTGGCCGTCTCCCGCACGCCCCAGTCGATGCCGATCACCCGGCCGGTGGACGGGAGTGGTTCGCCCGGGGCGGGGACGACGAAGGAGGCGTACCAGTGGCCGAGGCTGTCGCGGTACACCCGCAGCCGGTACGTGCACCGGGCACGCCCCACCGCACCCTCGGCCTCCCGCACCCCCGCCACACCCCCTGCCTCGCGTTCCGGTCAGCCGGCCCCGTCCGGCCGACTGACACTGACCGTATGTGCGAGCCCCGCACACACGCACGCCCTTACCGTCACGCTCACCCCAACTCGTGAACGGCAGTATGCGTGTTCGTATTCGCCCAGCCGCCGGCTGGCAAGGCGATTCCTCCCCGGCGTGAACGCCGGGGCCTCCACGCAAGAGAACGGTCAACCGCAAACCGGTCCCGGGGACCAGGCTGTTGATACTCCTGTAGGCAGGTCGGGCACCCGGGCCGGACGGCGCCGTCCGGCCCGCGGAGATCCGCGTCGGGGCGGGCGAGGAGCCGTCCCGGCCCCGGCCGCCCCCGCGATCCCCGTCACCCCGCCCCCGCTCAGCCCTCGCCCACCAGGTCGAGGTCGTCCCGGGAGGCCGCCACCGGCGTGCTCTGCGGAACGGACCACGTGCGCTCCAGGGGCCGCGACACATCCCGCCACCAAGGGCGCGTGGGGAGTTCCCCGGCAGGCTCGAACGGCTCCCCCGGGCAGGGGAACGCGACCGCCTGCCCGGCCTCCTCGGCCGCCTCCTTGGTCCACTCCCCCGGCTCCGCCCATGGGTGCGGGGCCAGGTTGAACGTGCCCCAGTGGATCGGCAGCAGCACGCCGCCCGGGCCGCCTTGCTGGAGGTCGAGGTGCGCCCGCAGCGCTTGTGCCGGCGTCATGTGGATGTCGGTCCAGAACTCGGAGTACGCGCCGAGCTGGATCATCGTGACGTCGAACGGGCCGTGGTCGGCGCCGATGTCCTTGAAGCCCTCGAAGTAGCCGGTGTCGCCGCTGTGGTAGACGCGGTGTCCGGCGCCCGTGACGACCCAGGAGGCCCACAGGGTGTGCTGGGTGTTGCGCAGGCCACGGCCGCAGAAGTGCCGTGCCGGGGTCGCGGTCAGGGTGAGTCCGCCGACCTCGGTCGCCTCGTGCCAGTCCAGCTCGCGCAGGCGGTCGGCCGGAACGCCCCAGTGTTCGAGGTGCGCCCCGACGCCGAGCGGCACGGCGAAGAGGGTGTCCGTGCCGGCCAGTGCCTTGATCGTGGGCATGTCCAAGTGGTCGTAGTGGTCGTGGGAGATGACGACCACGTCGACCGGGCCGAGCGCGGCCAGCGGCAGGGGCACCGGGTGCAGGCGGCGGGGGCCGGCGAAGGGGAACGGCGAACAGCGCTCGCCCCACACGGGGTCGAAGAGCACCCGCCGGCCGTCGATCTCCACGAGGACGCTGGAGTGGCCCAGCCAGGTCACCCGCAGTCCGGTGGCCGCGGGGCGGGCCAGGTCCGCGAAGGTCGTGGCGTGCACGGGGATGTTGCCCAGGGGGGCGCGGCGGGTGCGCTGCTCCTTGTCGAAGTACAGCTTGGCGAAGTCCCACGCGGTGCCCGAGGGCCGCGTCCGCGCCTCGCCTCCGGGATTCTGGAAGACGCCGTCCTTGAAGTGGGGGGACCGGCGGATCCGCGCCATGCGCGCACCGCCGGGGTCCACACCGAAGGCCTCGGGCCGCAGGGCGCTGAGCCCGGAGCTCGGGGGACGGAAGCCGGCCACGTTACCTCCACAGGGGGTCGGTCAGGTTTTCCATTATGAAGGGGCCGCCGGGTGTCCCACCGGCCGCCCGGCGCGCGACCGGTCACTGCCCCCCGCACGCACCTTGCCTCCCGGGCAAGACCCATTAGGGTGACCGCGTGGCGCGAGTGCGGTTGAGTGGGGCGGAGCGGCGTGAGGAGTTGCTGCGGGCCGCCATCGGGCAGATCGAGGCGCGGGGCGTGTCAGCGGTACGGATCGCCGACGTGGCCTCGGTGCTCGGGGTGAGCAACGCGCTGGTGCTCTATCACTTCTCCACCAAGGAGAACCTCGTGGCCGCCGCGTTCGCCCACGCGGCCGAGGACGACCTCGCGCGCCTGCGTGCGCTGCTCGGCCGGCGTACGAGTGCGCTGCGCCGGCTGCGGGCCGCCCTGCGCTGGTACGCGCCCACCGGCAACGCGAAGGGCTGGCGGCTGTGGGTCGAGGGGTGGGCCGCCGCGCTGCGGGAGCCGGCCCTGCGCCAGGTCGCCCGGGACCTCGACCGGCAGTGGAAGGCGGCCCTCACCGGGGTCGTGGCCGAGGGGGTGGCCGCGGGCGAGTTCCGCTGCCCGGACCCCGACGGCACGGCCCTGCGCCTCACGGCCCTCCTGGACGGACTCGCCGTACAGCTGACCTGCTACGGCGGCACGGTCTCCCGCGCCCGGGCACAGGAATGGGTGGACGAGGCCCTGGCTCGCGAACTGGGCCTGGAGCGGCAGGCGTTGGCGACTGCGGTCCGCTGAACCACGCCCGAGGGCCGCTGCGCCCGCCGTACTCCCGCGTCGCCCCCCACCATCGCCCTCCTCCGGCGCCCGGCCGCGCGGCCGCGGCCCCCGCCCCGGTCCCCCGGGGCGGAGCACCCCGGACCGGTCCGACGGCACGGTGGCCGCGCGGCTCAGGCCACCGAAGCGATCCGGGTCCTGATGTCGTCCGGGGACAGCGCGCCCTTGGCCGTCACGTCGTCCCCCGAGGACTGCCCGCGCAGACGGCGGCCGATCCAGGGGACCAGGTACTCGCGGGCCCAGTGGACGTCGTCGCGACGGATGTCCAGCGTGCCGCGCGGCGGCAGCGGGGGCCAGGGCTGCTCCGGGTCGGCCGGGACGTCGACGCCGAGGATCTGGCCGGCCCGCAGCGCGACGCGGGTGTGCCCCTCGGGAGACAGGTGCAGCCGGTCGTGGTCCCAGGCCCGGCGGTCCTGCACGGTCTTCAGGGACCACAGGTCGAGCACCGGGCAGCCGTAGCGGTCGGCGATGGCCCGCACATGGCCGTTGTACGTGGCGATCTTGCCGCGCAGGTGCTTGAGCACGGGCACGCCGCGGGTGTCGAACCCGGTGGTGACCATCACGGTCCCGGCCGCGGAGGCGAGGTGGGCGACCGCCTTCTCGAAACGCTCGGCCACGTCGTCCGGGTCGGTCCCGGGCCGGATGATGTCGTTGCCGCCCGCACAGAGGGAGACCAGGTCGGGGGCGAGCTCGGCGGCCCGCGGCACCTGGTCCGCCACGATCTGGTCGAGCAGCTTCCCGCGCACGGCTAGGTTCGTGTACTGGAAGTCGCCCTCGGGTCGCCGGTCGGCGAGCAGGACCGCGAACCGGTCGGCCCAGCCGACGAACGCCCCGTCGGGTCCGGGGTCTCCCACGCCTTCGGTGAAGCTGTCCCCCACCGCCACGTACGACCCGATCACTGATCTGCTGTCACTCTTCGAATCGTCTGCCACGTCGGCCCATGATTCACCTTCGAATGTGACCTACGCGACCGTAGGCAGGGGTTGACGGACGGTGAGAAAGGCCACTTCAACATCATCTCGTGGTCGGGAATACACGCGGCGCGGGCAGCGGAGGAAGGGGTCTCCATGACCCGCGTCACCCCGTCCCCGCCGTCGATGTTGCCTCAGGCAGCCATGTCGTATCGTCGGGATCGCGCCCGCCGCCGAGCCGTGGCGGCGGGGCCGAGAGGGAGGAGTCCCCGTGACGCAGCAGGTCCCGTCGACCGAGCCGGAGCTGACCGGAGTGCGCAACTTCCGCGATGTGGGCGGCCTGCCGACCGTGGACGGCCGGCGGGTGCGGCACGGGGTGCTGTTCCGCAGCGGTCATCTCGCGCACGCGACCGCCGAGGACGCCGTCTTCCTCGCCTCCCTCGGCCTGCACACCGTCTTCGACTTCCGCAACGCGGCCGACAGGAAGCTGGAGGGGCCGGACGTCGAGCTGCCCGGCGTGCGCAACGTGAACCTGCCGCTGAGCGACCCCGCCGACGGCGCCGAGTTCTGGAAGATGGTCCGCGACGGCGACCTCGACCAGCTGCGGGCGATCCTGGACGACGGCCAGGGCGCCGCCCGGATGATCGCCTCCTACCGCACGATCATGAAGGAGCGCACCGCCGAGCACTCCCGGGTACTGCACGCGCTCGCCGAGGACAGCGTCCCGGCCCTGATGCACTGCGCCGCGGGCAAGGACCGGGCCGGCCTGTCGATCGCCGTGACGCTGCTCGCCCTGGGCGTGGAGCGGGAGGCGATCGTCGCGGACTACCTGGAGTCCAACGCCCGGCACCGCCGCTACAAGGTGCACCGCAGCGGCTCCTCCCCCTCCGCCTACTCCCCCGAGGTCATGGAGCTGCTCAGCCCGCTGTTCGACGCGCGCGCCGAGTACCTGGCGGCGGCCCTGGAGACCGTGGAGGAGACCTGGGGCGGGGTCGAGGCCTACCTGGAGCAGGGGCTGGGGCTCGCTCCGCGGACCAGGCAGCGGCTGCGCGAGCGCCTGCTGGACTGAGCCCGGCGGCCTCGGGGTGCGCGCCTCACTTGGCGCCGACCTCGAACAGCAGCCAGACGAACGCGGCGAACAGGTGTCCGACCGCGATGTAGATGATCAGCCGGACCCAGAGGGCGCGCGGGAACTTCTCCTCCATGTCTGTCATGACATCTCTCCGGTGTGGGGGCCCAGGCACAGCGCGGCCGTGGGACTCTGCAACAGGGTGTGGACGAAGAGCAGCTCCAGGCCGTCCGGGTCCTCGGCGGCGATGCGGTGCGGGGTCAGCGAGTCGAAGTGCGCGCTGTCCCCGGGGGCGAGCAGGTGCGTGCTGTCGCCCAGCCGCAGCCGCAGCCGCCCCTTGAGGACGTACAGCCATTCCTCGCCGGGGTGGACCCGTACGATGTCGCCCTGCGAGCCGTGGGGCACGTTGACCCGCAGGGTCTGCATGCCGCGCCCGGCAGCACCGGCCTGGTGGTAGGTCCAGCCGCCGGCCCGCGTGGGCTCCATGTCGGCGGCCCGGACGATCGCGTCCCGTTCGGCGACGCTCTCCCCGAGCAGTTCGGAGACCGTCGTACCGTAGATGCGGGCGAGTGCCAGCAGCATCGGCAGCGAGGGCTGGCGCTGCCCCGTCTCCAGGCGGGACAGGTGTGCGGGCGACAGCCCGGCGGCGCGGGCCGCGGCCTCCAGGGTGAGGGAGGCGCGGCGGCGGAGCGCGCGCAGCTGGGGCGCGACGGCGGGCAGGTCGTCGGCCTGGCCCGCCGGTGGCCCGGACTCGGGAGTGCTCATGCCTCCATTCAGCCGCAGGATTGCCCCTGGGGCAAATTTATTGCCTCAGAGGCAAATCGCCGCGGCGCACCCGTGCGGTGCCCCCGCCTCCCGGGAGGGCTACCGGTTGGCCACCGCCTGCTTGACCAGTGTCTTGCCGAAGTCCCACATCAGGCCGCCGCCGTGCGCGTCGTCCATCACCGCGGTGAAGGCGTCCACGAACCGGTCGACGTCCTGCTCGCCGACGACCAGCGGCGGGATCAGCTTGATCACCTCCAGGTGGTCGCCGGAGACCTGGGTGAGGATCCGGTGGCGCTGGAGCAGCGGGACGACCACCATCTGCGCGAACAGGCCCTTGCGGGCCGCCTGGAGCATGGTCCACCGGCCGCGCAGCTTCAGCGACCTGGGCCTGCCGAACTCGATGCCGATCATCAGGCCCCGGCCGCGCACGTCGGCGAGCAGCTCGTACTTGTCGGTCAGCGCCGCCAGGCGGGACCTGAGCAGATCGCCGGTGGCCCGCGCGTTGGCCACGATCTGCTCGTTCTCCATGACGGAGAGGACGGCGAGGCCCGCCGCCATGGCCTGCGCGTTGGAGCCGAAGCTCGCCGAGTGCACCAGCACCCGGTCGATCGATGAGTAGACCTTTTTGAAGATCCAGTCCTTGCCGAGGGTCGCGCTCACCGGGACGTAGCCGCCGGAGAGGGCCTTGGCCACGCACACCAGGTCCGGCTCCACACCGTCCTCGTGCTGGTAGGCGTAGAAGTCGCCGGTGCGGCCCAGGCCGGTCTGCACCTCGTCGGCGATGAGCAGCGCCTTGTGCCGGTGCAGCAGCTCCTGCGCGGCCCGCAGGTAGCCCGGCGGGGTCTCGTGCACGCCCTTGCCCTGGATGGGTTCGACGATCAGGGCGGCCACGTCGCCCTTCTTCAGCTCGCGGGCGAGCGCGTCGAGGTCACCGAGCGGGATCGCGGTGTCGGGCAGCAGCGGGGCGAAGCCGTCGCGGAAGCCCTCCTCGCCGTTCACGGACAGCGAGCCGGTGGTCAGGCCGTGGAAGGCGTGCTCGCAGTGCAGGATCCGCGGTTTCCCGGTGGCGCGGCGGGCGAACTTGAGCGCGGTCTCCACCGCCTCGGTGCCGCTGTTGCCGAAGAAGACCCGGTCCAGGTGCGGGCTGTGCGTGAGCAGCCGCTCCGCCAGCAGGCCGGGCAGCGGCTGGCAGTCGAAGCGGGTGAGGTCGGCGAGCCGGGCGTCCAGCACGTCGTGCAGGGCCTTGCGGACGACGGGGTGGTGCCGGCCCAGGCCCATCACGCCGAACCCGGCGAGCATGTCCAGGTAGTCGTTGCCGTCGGCGTCCCAGAAGTGCGCGCCCTCGGCCCGCTCGTAGACCTTGTCGAAACCGATGGTGTGCAGCATGCGCGGCAGCTGGTGGTTCAGGTGCTTGCTGTGCAGCTCGTAGCGCTCGGCGCCGCGCTCGGCCAGGAGGGTGCCGAGGTCGAACTCCGTGGTCATTCAGTCTTCTCCTTGACTGCCGTGCCGCTCCCGGCGGGCTTCTGTGCCGGGACGGTCCCCGCCTGCGCCGGAACGGACCCGGCCTGCTCCTTGGCGGCGAGGCTCGCGCTGATCCGCCCGGCGACCTCGACGGGGGTGAGACCGATGTCGGCCAGCACCTCCCCGCGCTTGGCGTGCGCGAGGAACTGCTCCGGGATGCCGAACCGCCGTACCGGTACGTCCACGTCGGCATCGCCCAGGGCCAGGGCCACCGCGGAACCGACGCCCGCGGCGCGGCTGTTGTCCTCGACCACGGCCACCAGCCGGTGCCCGGCGGCCAGTGCGGGCAGCGCCGGGTCGACGGGCTTGACCCAGCGGGGGTCGACGACCGTGCAGCCGATGCCGCGCGCTCGCAGCAGCTCGGCGGCCCGCAGGCACACCGGGGCCATCACGCCGACGGCGACCAGCAGCACCTCGGGCCGCTCCGCGCGGTGCAGCACGTCCATGCCGCCCACCCGGTCGACGGCCGGGATCCGGGGGCCGACCGACTCCTTCGGGAAGCGCACCAGCGTCGGCGCGTCGTCCACGGCGACGGCCTCGCGCAACTGGGCGCGCAACTGGTCGGCGTCGCGCGGCGCGGCGATCCTCAGACCGGGGACGACCTGGAGGACGGACATGTCCCACATGCCGTTGTGGGAGGCGCCGTCGACGCCGGTGACGCCGGCCCGGTCCAGGACGAAGGTGACGCCGCAGCGGTGCAGCGCCACGTCCATGAGCAACTGGTCGAAGGCGCGGTTGAGGAAGGTGGCGTAGACGGCGACGACCGGGTGCAGACCGCCGGTGGCGAGGCCGGCCGCGGAGACGGCGGCGTGCTGTTCGGCGATGCCGACGTCCCACACCCGGCCGGGGAACCGCTCGGCGAACTTGCCGAGACCCACCGGGTGCAGCATGGCCGCCGTGATCGCCACGACGTCGTCGCGCTCCTCACCGATCCGTACGATCTCGTCGCCGAACACGGAGGTCCAGGACGGACCGCCGGACGGGGCGAGGGGCGCGCAGGTGAGCGGGTCCATCGCGCCGACGGTGTGGAAGTGGTCCGCCTCGTCGGCGAGGGCGGGCTCGTAGCCGCGGCCCTTCTCGGTGAGGCAGTGGACGAGGACCGGCCCGTGGAAGCGTTTGGCGCGCCGCAGCGCCGACTCCAGGGCGCGCATGTCGTGTCCGTCGATCGGGCCGAGGTACTTCAGTCCCAGGTCCTCGAACATGCCCTGCGGCGCGAAGGCGTCCTTGAAGCCCTTCTTCGCGCCGTGCAGCGACTCGTACAGGGTGCCGCCGACGACGGGGGTGCGCTGGAGCACCTCTTTGCCCCACGCCAGGACCTTCTCGTAGCCGTCGGTGGTGCGCAGGGCGGCCAGGTGGTTGGCGAGGCCGCCGATGGTGGGCGCGTAGGAGCGCTCGTTGTCGTTGACGACGATGATGAGCGGCCGGTCGCGGGCGGCGGCGATGTTGTTCAGTGCCTCCCAGGCCATGCCGCCGGTCAGCGCGCCGTCACCGATGACGGCGACGACGTGCCCCTTCTCCCCTCGCACCTCGCGCGCCTTGGCGAGCCCGTCGGCCCAGCCCAGCGCGGTGGAGGCGTGGCTGTTCTCGATGACGTCGTGCTCGGACTCCTCGCGGGAGGGGTAGCCGGACAGGCCGCCCTTGCCGCGCAGCTTGGAGAAGTCCTGACGTCCGGTCAGCATCTTGTGCACGTAGCTCTGGTGGCCGGTGTCCCACAGGATCCGGTCGGCCGGTGACTCGAAGACCCGGTGCAGGGCGACGGTGAGTTCCACCACCCCCAGGTTGGGCCCGAGGTGACCGCCGGTCCTGGCCACCGCGTGCACCAGGAAGTCACGTATCTCGTCGGACAGTTCGCCGAGTTCCGCCTCGGACAGCGCCTTCAGGTCGCGTGGTCCCCGGATGCTCTCCAGAATGGTCACGCTGGGCCCCCTCTCGGTCCGTGCCGTACTTCAACTCACCGTCACCGTCGGTGTTCCCGTGGCGGTGGGGGCGTCCGCGACGCCGTCCTGTTCCATCTGCTCGGCGAGCTTCGTCGCCTCTTCGATCAGGGTCTCCACGATCTTCGACTCGGGCACCGTCTTGATCACCTCGCCCTTGACGAAGATCTGCCCCTTGCCGTTGCCGGACGCCACACCCAGATCAGCCTCACGCGCCTCACCGGGACCATTGACCACACAGCCCATGACGGCCACCCGCAGCGGAACCTCCATACCGGTCAGACCCGCCGTGACCTCCTC
>NZ_JBHJUW010000026.1:0-81264 GCF_042268205.1 Streptomyces sp. NPDC056160 | reverse complement strand
GCCGGCCGCGGGTGGTGTCCCCACACCCCCCGCACCAACCCCCCCCCCCCCCCCGCGCCCCCAACCCCGCCGCCCGCGCCCCCCCCGGGGGGGGGGCCCCCCCGCTTCAGGCGTCAGCCGGAGCCTCAGGCGTCCTTGGACTCCTCGGCCGGAGCCTCGGTGGCCTCGGTCTGCTCGACCTTGGCCTCCTCGGCCTCCTTGACCGCGCGCTTGGTGGCGGCCTCGGCCTCGCCGGTGGCCTGCTGCTGCACCGTCAGCGCCTCGACCAGCTCGATGACGGCCATGGGCGCGTTGTCGCCACGGCGGTTGCCGATCTTGGTGATGCGGGTGTAACCACCGGGACGGTTCTCGTACCGCGGGCCGATCTCGGTGAAGAGCGTGTGGACGACGCTCTTGTCCGTGATGACCTGGAGCACCTGACGGCGGTTGTGAAGGTCGCCCTTCTTCGCCTTGGTGACCAGACGCTCGGCGTACGGACGCAGGCGGCGGGCCTTCGCCTCGGTGGTGGTGATACGGCCGTGCTCGAAGAGGCTCTTCGCGAGGTTCGCGAGGAGCAGCTTCTCGTGCGCGGCGCTGCCGCCCAGACGGGCACCCTTGGTGGGCCTCGGCATGATGTTTCTCCTAGGTGTCTGCCCCGGCCGTATCAGGTACCGGGGTCAGTATCCGAGCAGGCGGTCGCCTGTCGGAGACCCCGCGCCCCGAAGGGGCGCGGGGAACTGCGCGACCAGCCACAGCGGGCCGGCAGTCAGAACGGACCGGTGGGCCCGAGCTCTCAGTACTGCTCGGTCTCCACGAAGCCCGCGTCCGCGTCGTCGTCCGCGCCGAAGGCGTCCGCGGCGGCGGTCGGGTCGAATCCGGGCGGGCTGTCCTTGAGGGCCAGGCCCATACCGGCCAGCTTCGCCTTGACCTCGTCGATCGACTTCGCACCGAAGTTGCGGATGTCGAGCAGATCGGCCTCGGAACGAGCGACCAGCTCACCCACGGAGTGGATGCCCTCGCGCTTGAGGCAGTTGTACGACCGAACGGTGAGCTCCAGCTCCTCGATCGGCAGCGCCAGGTCGGCGGCCAGGGCGGCGTCCGTCGGGGACGGGCCCATGTCGATGCCCTCGGCGTCGATGTTCAGCTCGCGGGCGAGACCGAACAGCTCGACCAGGGTCTTGCCGGCGGAGGCCATGGCGTCACGCGGACGCATCGCCTGCTTGGTCTCGACGTCGACGATCAGCTTGTCGAAGTCGGTGCGCTGCTCGACACGGGTGGCCTCGACCTTGTACGTGACCTTGAGAACCGGCGAGTAGATGGAGTCGACCGGGATACGGCCGATCTCCTGGCCCACCTGCTTGTTCTGCACGGCGGAGACGTAGCCGCGACCGCGCTCGACGGTCAGCTCCATCTCCAGCTTGCCCTTGCCGTTGAGCGTGGCGAGGACGAGGTCGGGGTTGTGGACCTCGACACCGGCCGGGGGCGCGATGTCGGCGGCGGTGACCAGACCCGGGCCCTGCTTGCGCAGGTACATCACGACCGGCTCGTCGTGCTCCGAGGAGACGACCAGCTGCTTGATGTTGAGGATCAGGTCGGTGACGTCCTCCTTGACGCCCGGCACGGTGGTGAACTCGTGCAGGACACCGTCGATGCGGATGCTGGTGACAGCAGCGCCGGGGATCGACGACAGGAGAGTGCGGCGGAGGGAGTTGCCGAGGGTGTAGCCGAAGCCCGGCTCCAGCGGCTCGATCACGAACCGGGAGCGGAACTCGTCGACGACCTCTTCGGTCAACGAGGGTCGCTGAGCGATCAGCATCTGTGGATCAGATCCTTCTTTCGTGGACGCCCGCTATTTGACGTCCGACGGGACCGCACCCGACGGGATGCGGTACTGCAAGGGTACGGGCGGCACGACCCGAAAGAGCCGTACCGCCCGACAAGCCTTGTGAAGCGAGGTCAGACGCGACGACGCTTCGGCGGCCGGCAGCCGTTGTGCGGGGTCGGGGTGACGTCCTGGATGGAGCCGACCTCGAGACCGGTCGCCTGGAGCGAACGGATGGCGGTCTCACGACCGGAACCCGGGCCCTTCACGAACACGTCGACCTTGCGCATGCCGTGCTCCTGGGCGCGGCGGGCAGCCGACTCGGCGGCCATCTGCGCGGCGAACGGCGTGGACTTGCGGGAGCCCTTGAAGCCGACGTGGCCGGCGGAGGCCCAGGAGATCACGTTGCCGGACGGGTCCGTGATCGAGACGATCGTGTTGTTGAACGTGCTCTTGATGTGCGCGTGGCCGTGAGCGACGTTCTTCTTTTCCTTGCGGCGCACCTTCTTGGCAGCGCCCTGACGTCCCTTGGGGGGCATGTCTTCTCCTACGGGAGGTGGTCGGTCCTACAGCGAAGACCGCTGGACGGCGAGTCCGCTGCGGACTACTTCTTGCCCGGCTTCTTCTTGCCGGCGATGGCGCGACGCGGGCCCTTGCGGGTACGGGCGTTCGTGCTGGTGCGCTGACCGCGGACGGGCAGACCGCGGCGGTGCCGCAGACCCTGGTAGCAGCCGATCTCGACCTTGCGGCGGATGTCGGCCTGGATCTCGCGACGGAGGTCACCCTCGGTCTTGATGTTGTTGTCGACGTACTCGCGGATCGCGACGAGCTGCTCCTCGGAGAGGTCGCGAACGCGGGTGTTCGGGTCGATGCCGGTGGCAGCCAGCGTCTGCTGGGAGAGGGTCCGGCCGATGCCGAACACGTAGGTCAGGGCGACCTCCACGCGCTTTTCGCGCGGGATGTCAACACCGGAAACGCGTGCCATTCAATGGCTCCAGTTGATCTTCGGAGGTCTTCCGCAGGACCGGTCCCCAGCCGCCGTACGAGGTACGAACTGGGTCCCCGGCCTCCGAACCGGGGGTGTCGAGCGGACGGACTCGCCGCTCGGGACCTGCGTATGAACATATTCAGCTCGCGTCGCGCGAATCTCTGCGAATCAGGTGCAGAGGGTGCGGTCGGTCGTGCGTCAGCCCTGGCGCTGCTTGTGGCGCGGGTTCTCGCAGATGACCATGACCCGGCCGTGACGGCGGATCACCCTGCACTTGTCGCAGATCTTCTTGACGCTCGGCTTGACCTTCATGGGATGTGAGGTTCTCCGGGTCAGTTGCCGGCGGACCCGCGGCCTGACGGCCACGGGACGTGGGCAAGATCTACTTGTACCGGTAGACGATCCGGCCACGCGTCAGGTCGTACGGAGACAGCTCCACCACGACCCGGTCGTCAGGGAGGATGCGGATGTAGTGCATGCGCATCTTGCCGCTGATGTGTGCCAGGACCTGGTGGCCGTTCTGGAGCTCGACCTTGAACATGGCGTTCGGCAGAGACTCGACGACAGTGCCCTCGATCTCGATGGCACCTTGCTTCTTGGCCACGCTTCGCCCTTCGAATCGACTACCTTGATCGACTCTCACTGCTTCCCTTGCGGGCGCATGCGGACATGCGGGTGCACGAGAGCCGACGAGTCAGTCTACGTCAGCGCACCTGGAAACACGAATCGGGAGAGTCTGCCCCGCTCGGGAGATCTTTACGCAGGCCGGCCCGCGGTCGCCGGACCGGCACGGCCGGGGGCCGCGGAAAGCGGCGCGGGAGCGGGCGGAAGGAGAAGAGAAGGAGAGACGGGCCGGCGCCCCTCGGCGCCAGGCCACCGCCGTCAGGCGAGCGGGTCCGGCGCCGCCGTGATCCCGTACTCCGCCAGCTTCGCCTTGCCACCGTCGGGAGCCGTCAGGACCAGCGGACCCTGCTCGGTGAGGGCGACCGAGTGCTCCCAGTGCGAGGACCACGTGCCGTCCGTCGTGATGACGGTCCACTCGTCCTCCAGCACCCGGGTCTTCGGGGTGCCGAGGGAGACCATGGGCTCGATGGCCAGGCACAGGCCGGGGACCAGCTTGAGGCCCTTGCCGCGGCGGCGGTCGACGTAGTTCAGCAGGTGCGGGTCCATGTGCATCTCGGTGCCGATGCCGTGGCCGCCGTAGTCCTCGATGATGCCGTAGCGGCCGCCGCCCGGCTTGGGCTGGCGGCGGATGTAGGTCTCGACGGCACGGGAGATGTCCACGAGGCGGTTGCCCTGCTTCATCGCCGCGATGCCGGCCCACATCGACTCCTCGGTCACCCGGGACAGCTCGACCAGTTCCGGGGCGTGCCCGGAACCGACGAACGCCGTGTAGGCCGCGTCGCCGTGCCAGCCGTCGACGATCGCGCCGCAGTCGATGGAGATGACGTCGCCGTCCTTGAGGACGACCTCGTCGGAGGGGATGCCGTGGACCACGACCTCGTTGACCGAGGTGCAGATCGTGGCCGGGAAGCCGCCGTAGCCGAGGAAGTTCGGTTTGGCGTCGTGCTCGGCGAGCACCTTGCGGGCCACCTGGTCCAGGTCCTTGGTGCTCGCGCCCGGCACGGCCGCCTCCCGGGTGGCCGCGTGGATCGCGGCGACGACCAGCCCCGCCGCACGCATTGTGGCGATCTGCTCGGGGGTCTTGATCTGCACCATGGGGACGGGGCCTTTCTGGGACCGGGGGCCGACTACTTCAACCATACGGGCGCCGGTGCGCCCACAGCGCAGCCGCGGCCCCTGCCAGGAGGGACCGCGGCTGCGACCGGCGTGGAGACTACTGGGTGACGTCCTCACGCTTCAGCGCCTGAAGGGCGCGACGCGTGATCTCGTCGACCGGGCCGAGCGACGAGATCGTCACGACCAGGCCCTGCTTGCGGTAGTAGTCGATGATCGGCTCGGTCTGCGTGTGGTAGACCTCCAGCCGCTTGCGGACGGTGTCCTCGTGGTCGTCGTCCCGCTGGTACAGCTCGCCGCCGCAGACGTCGCAGACGCCTTCCCGCTTCGGCTTGCTGTACGACACGTGGAAGACGTGGCTGGAGTCGTTGCGGCAGATGCGCCGGCCGGCGATCCGCTTGACGACCTCGTCCTCGGGGACCTCCAGGTCGAGCACCGCGTCGAGCTTGATGCTCTCGGCCTCAAGGGTCTCGTCCAGCGCCTGGGCCTGCGACACGTTGCGCGGGAAGCCGTCCAGCAGGAAGCCGTTCCCGGCGTCCGGCTGCTCCATGCGGTCCTTGGCCATGGCGATGGTGACCTCGTCGGGGACGAGGTTGCCGGCGTCCATGAAGGACTTCGCGAGCTTGCCCAGCTCCGTCTGCCTGCTGATGTTGGCGCGGAACAGGTCGCCCGTGGAGATGTGCGGGATCGACAGCTTCTCGGCCAGGCGCGTGGCCTGCGTACCCTTGCCTGCGCCAGGCGGCCCGACGAGGACGATTCGCATCAGCGGAGGAACCCTTCGTAATTGCGCTGCTGGAGCTGGCTCTCGATCTGCTTCACCGTCTCCAGACCGACACCCACGATGATCAGGATGCTGGTACCGCCGAACGGGAAGTTCTGGCTTGCCCCGAAGCCGACCAACGCCACTGTCGGTACGAGAGCGATCAGACCCAGGTACAGCGAACCCGGCCAGGTGATCCGGTTGAGCACGTACGAAAGGTACTCAGCGGTCGGCCGGCCAGCCCGGATGCCCGGGATGAAGCCACCATACTTCTTCATGTTGTCAGCGACTTCTTCGGGGTTGAAGGAGATCGCCACGTAGAAGAACGCGAAGAACACGATGAGCAAGAAGTACGCGGTGATGTAGATCGGGTGGTCGCCCTTGGTCAGGTTCTGCTGGACCCAGTTCTTCCAGCCCGAGTTGCCGCCGGAGAACTGAGCCACCAGCGCCGGGATGTAGAGCAGCGACGAGGCGAAGATGACGGGGATCACACCCGCCTGGTTCACCTTGAGCGGGATGTACGTCGACGTACCGCCGTAGGAACGGCGGCCGATCATGCGCTTCGCGTACTGCACCGGGATGCGGCGCTGGGCCTGCTCGACGAAGACGACCAGGCCGACCATGATCAGGCCGACCAGCAGCACGGTGCCGAACTCGATCCAGCCGCCGGCCAGCTTGCCCGACTTCTTGATGGACCACAGCGCGGACGGGAACGTCGCGGCGATCGAGATGAACATCAGGATCGACATGCCGTTGCCGATGCCGCGGTCGGTGACCAGCTCGCCGAGCCACATCACGAGCACCGTACCGGCGGTCATGCAGACCACCATGACGACGGTGTTGAAGATCGCCTGGTCGGGGACGATGTTCGAGGCCGCCGTACACCCGGAGAACAGGGCGCCGCTGCGGGCGGTGGCCACCAGGCCGGTGCCCTGCAGGATGGCGAGCGCCACCGTCAGGTAACGGGTGTACTGGGTGATCTTCGCCGTGCCGGACTGGCCCTCCTTCTTGAGGGCCTCCAGACGCGGGATGACCACGGTCAGCAGCTGCAGGATGATGCTCGCCGTGATGTACGGCAGGATCCCGAGGGCGAAGATCGTGATCTGCAGCAGCGCGCCGCCGCTGAACATGTTGACCAGTCCGAAGAGGCCCTGGCTGCCGGAGGCCTCGGTCACGCACGTCTGTACGGCCTTGTAGTTGACACCCGGGATCGGGATGTGGGTACCGACGCGGTACACCACGATGATGCCGAGTGTGAAGAGCAGCTTCTTGCGCAGGTCGGGCGTCCTGAACGCCCGGGCGAAGCCGGTGAGCACGGTGCCTCCTGCGACCCCCGCGCACGTGCGTCAGGGTGACGGTTGTGAGGTTCCAACTGAGAACGACGAATGGACAACGGACGACTGCCGCCCCGAGTGCCCATGATGCGGCATCCGGTGGAAGCGGACAGTGCAGGCCACCTTACCGGCGACACCGCCCCCCTAGGAACGACCAACCGGGGATACCCCATTTGTGGGTATCCCCGGTCGGGACGTTCAGGTCATCGAGACGTCCGAGAGTTTCAGACCAGCTCGGTGACGCTACCGCCGGCGGCGGTGATCTTCTCCTTGGCGGAGCCGGAGACGGCGTCGACCGTCACCTGCAGCGCCACGGAGACCTCGCCCTGGCCGAGGACCTTGACGAGGCTGTTCTTGCGAACGGCACCCTTGGCCACCAGGTCCTCGACCGTGACCTCGCCACCCTGCGGGTAGAGCGCGGCCAGCTTGTCGAGGTTGACGACCTGGTACTCCGTCTTGAACGGGTTCTTGAAGCCCTTCAGCTTCGGGAGGCGCATGTGCAGCGGCATCTGGCCGCCCTCGAAGCGCTCCGGAACCTGGTAGCGGGCCTTGGTGCCCTTGGTACCACGACCGGCCGTCTTACCCTTCGACGCCTCACCACGACCCACACGGGTCTTGGCGGTCTTGGCGCCCGGGGCGGGACGGAGGTTGTGGATCTTGAGCGGGTTCTGCTCCGCCATGATCAGTCGACCTCCTCGACCGTCACGAGGTGGCGGACGGTGTGCACCATGCCGCGGAACTCGGGGCGGTCCTCCTTGACGACCACGTCACCCAGGCGCTTGAGGCCCAGGGAACGCAGGGTGTCACGGTGGTTCTGCTTGCTGCCGATGTAGGACTTCGTCTGCGTGATCTTGAGCTGCGCCATGATTACGCACCCGCCCCGGCACGCGCACGCAGGAGAGCCGCCGGAGCGACGTCCTCCAGGGGCAGACCACGGCGGGCCGCGACCTCCTCCGGACGCTGCAGGCCCTTGAGGGCCGCCACAGTGGCGTGCACGATGTTGATCGCGTTGTCGGAGCCGAGCGACTTCGACAGGATGTCGTGGATACCGGCGCACTCGAGCACGGCACGCACCGGACCACCGGCGATAACACCGGTACCCGGGGACGCGGGCTTGAGCAGCACGACGCCGGCAGCCTTCTCACCCTGGATCGGGTGCGGGATGGTGCCCTGGATGCGGGGGACCTTGAAGAAGTGCTTCTTGGCCTCCTCAACACCCTTGGCGATGGCGGCCGGCACCTCCTTGGCCTTGCCGTATCCGACACCCACGGTGCCGTCACCGTCGCCCACCACGACCAGCGCGGTGAAGCTGAAGCGACGACCACCCTTCACAACCTTGGCGACGCGGTTGATCGCGACGACGCGCTCAACGTACGCGGTCTTCTCGGCGGCAGCTGCGCCGCCGTCACGGCCCTTCCGGTCCCGCCGCTCGCCGCCACCGGCACCGCCACCGCGGCGCTGGGGTCCAGCCATTGGAATTACCTCTCTCTGTTTCCGCTAGCTCGGAACCGGCTCAGAACTTCAGGCCGGCTTCGCGGGCGGCGTCCGCCAGGGCGGCGATGCGCCCGGCGTACTGGTTGCCACCACGGTCGAACACGACAGCCTCGACACCGGCGGCCTTGGCGCGCTCGGCGACCAGGGCGCCGACCTGCTTGGCCTGCGCGGACTTGTCGCCCTCGCCGCCGCGGATCGACGTGTCCAGAGTGGACGCCGATGCCACGGTGTGGCCCTTGAGGTCGTCGATCACCTGCGCCACGATGTGGCGGTTGGAGCGGGTCACGACCAGACGGGGACGCTCCGCCGTACCGGAAAGGTTCTTGCGGATCCGGATGTGACGGCGCTTGATCGCGGCGCGCTTGTAGGCGTCGCCCTTGAGGATCTTCTGCCCGTATGCCATGGCTTACTTACCCGCCTTTCCGACCTTGCGGCGGATGACTTCGCCCTCGTACTTGACGCCCTTGGCCTTGTACGGGTCGGGCTTGCGCAGCTTGCGGATGTTGGCCGCAACCTCGCCGACCTTCTGCTTGTCGATGCCCTCGACCGAGAAGCGGGTGGGGGCCTCCACCTTGAAGGTGATGCCCTCGGGTGCCTCGACGGTGATCGGGTGGCTGTAGCCGAGCGCGAACTCGAGGTTCGAACCCTTGGCCGTCACGCGGTAACCGACACCGCTGATCTCGAGCTTCTTCACGTAACCCTGGGTCACGCCGGTGATCATGTTCGCCACCAGCGTGCGGGACAGGCCGTGCAGGGCCTTGCTCTGACGCTCGTCGTTGGGGCGGGTGACGTTCAGGACGCCGTCCTCACCCTTGGCGATCTCGATCGGCGCCACGACGGTGTGGGTCAGCGAGCCCTTGGGGCCCTTGACCGAGACCGTCTGGCCGTCGATGGTGACGTCCACGCCGGCGGGAACCGTGATGGGGAGCTTGCCAATACGCGACATAGCTGTTTCCTCCGTTCCCTTCCGCTACCAGACGTAGGCGAGGACTTCCCCGCCTACGCCCTTCTTGCCGGCCTGCTTGTCGGTGAGGAGCCCGTGCGACGTGGAGATGATCGCCACGCCGAGGCCGCCGAGCACCTTCGGCAGGTTGGTGGACTTCGCGTAGACCCGGAGACCGGGCTTCGAGATCCGCTTGATGCCCGCGATGGAGCGCTCACGGTTCGGGCCGTACTTCAGCTCGAGGACGAGGTTCTTGCCGACCTCGGCGTCCTCGGTCTTCCAGCCGGTGATGAAGCCCTCCTGCTGGAGGATCTCCGCGATGTGCGACTTGATCTTCGATGCCGGCATCGTCACGGAGTCGTGGTATGCCGAGTTCGCGTTCCGCAGACGCGTAAGCATGTCTGCGATCGGATCAGTCATGGTCATGAATTGGCCTTCGGCCTCTCTCGCCGGGGTTTCCTGGTGCGCCATCCCTCTCCCCGATCCGAGACGGGACGGGTGCGGCGCGGTGGACCTACGGCGTAGTAAGTCGTTTAGGGCGCGGCAGGCGCCCAACCCCACAAGCCTAAGCCATGGGGGGTGGGCATCCTGCCGACCCCAGTTGCTTACCGAGAGTCCTGATTCAACCCAAGTGGGTTGTTACCAGGAGCTCTTGGTCACGCCCGGCAGCTCGCCACGGTGAGCCATCTCACGAAGGCACACGCGGCACAGGCCGAACTTGCGGTACACGGAGTGCGGGCGGCCGCAGCGCTGGCAGCGGGTGTAGCCACGCACACCGAACTTGGGCTTGCGAGCAGCCTTCGCGATGAGAGCCTTCTTCGCCATCTCGCTCACGCCTCCTTGAACGGGAAGCCGAGGTGACGGAGAAGGGCGCGGCCCTCTTCGTCGTTGGTCGCCGTGGTGACCACGGTGATGTCCATACCCCGGACACGGTCGATCTTGTCCTGGTCGATCTCGTGGAACATGACCTGCTCCGTGAGACCGAAGGTGTAGTTGCCACGGCCGTCGAACTGCTTGGGGGACAGACCACGGAAGTCGCGGATGCGCGGCAGCGCGAGCGACAGGGTGCGGTCCAGGAACTCCCACATGCGGTCGCCACGGAGCGTGACGTGGGCACCGATCGGCTGGCCCTCACGCAGCTTGAACTGCGCGATGGACTTGCGGGCCTTGGTGACCGCGGGCTTCTGGCCGGTGATCGTGGTGAGGTCGCGGATGGCGCCCTCGATCAGCTTGGAGTCGCGGGCGGCGTCGCCCACACCCATGTTGACCACGATCTTGACGAGGCCCGGGATCTGCATGACGTTCTCGTACTTGAACTCGTCACGCAGCTTGGGGGCGATCTCGCCGCGGTACTTCTGCTTCAGACGCGGGGCAGTGGTGGTAGCCATCAGATGTCCTCACCCGTCCGCTTGGCAACGCGGATCTTGTTGCCCTCGTCGTCGAAGCGGTAACCGACGCGCGTGACGACCTTGTTGCCGTCCTTCTCCACGACCAGCTGGACGTTGGAGACGTGGATCGGGGCCTCGGTGGTCACGATGCCGCCGGCCTGGGAACCGCTGGCGGTCGGGCCGGCCTTGGTGTGCTTCTTGACCCGGTTGACACCCTCGACCAGGACGCGGTCCTCGCGGGGGTAGGCCGCGATGACCTTGCCCTGCTTGCCCTTGTCCTTACCGGTGATGACCTGGACCAGGTCGCCCTTCTTGATCTTCATGCTCACAGCACCTCCGGCGCGAGGGAGATGATCTTCATGAACTTCTTCTCGCGCAGCTCACGGCCCACGGGGCCGAAGATACGGGTGCCGCGAGGGTCGCCGTCGTTCTTCAGAATGACGGCGGCGTTCTCGTCGAAGCGGATGTACGAGCCGTCCGGACGGCGGCGCTCCTTGACGGTGCGAACGATGACCGCCTTGACGACGTCACCCTTCTTCACGTTGCCACCGGGGATCGCGTCCTTGACGGTGGCGACGATGACGTCACCGATGCCCGCGTAGCGGCGACCGGAGCCACCGAGCACACGGATGCAAAGGATTTCCTTCGCACCAGTGTTGTCGGCGACACGCAGCCGCGACTCCTGCTGGATCACGTCTATCTCCTGTTTGTCTGCCGGTTCCCCGGGGGCCGCTCAGCGAGCGGACCCCCGGAGCCTGGCGGAACTGTCCTGCGAGGGGTGCCCCGCAGGAACTTACTTTTTGGGAATTCCCTTGCGGGAATTACCTACTTGGCCTTCTCGAGGATCTCGACGACGCGCCAGCGCTTCGTCGCGGACAGCGGCCGGGTCTCCATGAGGAGGACGCGGTCGCCGACACCCGCGGCGTTCTGCTCGTCGTGCGCCTTGAGCTTGTTCGTACGGCGGATGACCTTGCCGTACAGCGCGTGCTTGACGCGGTCCTCGACGGCGACGACGACGGTCTTGTCCATCTTGTCGCTGACGACGAGACCCTCACGGGTCTTGCGGAAGCCGCGCGCCTCGGAGTTCTGCTCAGTCACGTTGTTCTCGCTCATGCGTTCTCCACCGTTTCGATGCCCAGCTCACGCTCGCGCATCAGGGTGTAGATCCGCGCGATGTCCTTGCGGACCGCCTTCAGACGGCCGTGGTTTTCGAGCTGGCCCGTCGCCGCCTGGAAACGGAGGTTGAACAGCTCTTCCTTGGCCTCGCGGAGCTTGCCCAGAAGCTCCTCGTTGCCCAGCTCGCGCAGCTCGGACGCCTTGGTACCGGCCGACATCACGCTTCACCTGCCTCGCGCTTGACGATCCGGCACTTCATCGGCAGCTTGTGGGCCGCACGAGTCAGCGCCTCACGGGCGATCTTCTCGTTGGGGTACGACAGCTCGAACATCACCCGACCGGGGTGAACGTTCGCGATCCACCACTCCGGAGAACCCTTACCGGAACCCATGCGGGTCTCGGCGGGCTTCTTCGTGAGCGGGCGGTCCGGGTAGATGTTGATCCAGACCTTGCCGCCACGCTTGATGTGGCGGGTCATCGCGATACGGGCCGCCTCGATCTGGCGGTTGGTCACGTACGCCGGCGTGAGGGCCTGGATGCCGTACTCGCCGAACGCGACCGTCGTACCGCCCTTGGCCTGACCACGGCGCTTCGGGTGGTGCTGCTTGCGGTGCTTGACCCTACGGGGGATCAGCATGTCGGTCAGGCCTCCGTTCCGGTGCTCTCAGCCGGAGCGGCAGCGGCCGGGGCCTCGGCCTTGGGGGCCTCGGCGGCCGGAGCCTGCTGCTGCTGCGGCTTGCGACCGCGCCGCTCGCCACCGCGGCCACCACGGGCCGGGCGGTCGGCACCACCGCGGGCCGGGCGGTTACCCGCACGGGCCGCAGCGTTCTCGGCGCGGACCTCGGCGATGTTCTTCACGTCGCCCTTGTAGATCCAGACCTTCACACCGATGCGGCCGAAGGTCGTCTTGGCCTCGAAGAAGCCGTAGTCCACGTTCGCGCGGAGCGTGTGCAGGGGCACACGGCCCTCGCGGTAGAACTCCGAGCGGGACATCTCGGCGCCACCGAGGCGGCCACCGCACTGGATCTTGATGCCCTTGGCGCCGGCCTTCATCGCCGACTGCATGCTCTTGCGCATGGCACGGCGGAAGGAGACGCGGGAGGAGAGCTGCTCGGCGACGGCCTGGGCAACCAGCTGAGCGTCGGTCTCGGGGTTCTTGACCTCGAGGATGTTCAGCTGGACCTGCTTGCCGGTGAGCTTCTCGAGGTCGCCGCGGATGCGGTCGGCCTCGGCGCCGCGGCGGCCGATGACGATGCCCGGACGAGCGGTGTGGATGTCCACACGCACGCGGTCACGGGTGCGCTCGATCTCGACCTTGGAGATGCCGGCGCGCTCCATGCCGGACGTCATCATCCGACGGATGGCGACGTCTTCCTTGACGTAGTCCTTGTACAGCTTGTCGGCGTACCAACGCGACTTGAAGTCGGTCGTGACACCGAGCCGGAACCCGTGCGGGTTTACCTTCTGGCCCATTACCGGGTTCCTTCCTTGCTGCTGACGACCACGGTGATGTGGCTGGTCCGCTTGCGGATCCGGTAGGCGCGGCCCTGGGCGCGCGGACGGAACCGCTTCAGGGTCGGGCCCTCGTCGACGTAGGCCTCGGAGATGTAGAGGCTGTCGGCGTCGGTGTGGTCGTAGTTGTGCGCGGCGTTGGCGATGGCGCTGTCCAGCACCTTGCCGACCGGCACGCTCGCGGCCTGCGGGGCGAAACGCAGGACCGCCTGAGCCTCCGTGGCGTCCATGCCACGGATGAGGTCCACCACGCGGCGGGCCTTCATGGGCGTGACGCGGATGTACCGCGCCTGGGCCCTGGCTTCCATGGTTGTCCCTTCAGTGTTTGTCATGGTCTTTCACACCCCGCTGACTAGCGGCGCTTCGACTTCCGGTCGTCCTTGACGTGACCCCGGAAGGTGCGCGTCGGCGAGAACTCGCCGAGCTTGTGGCCGACCATGGACTCGGTGACAAACACCGGGATGTGGGTCTTGCCGTTGTGCACCGCGATCGTGTGGCCCAGCATCGCCGGGACGATCATCGAGCGGCGGGACCAGGTCTTGATGACGTTCTTGGTGCCGGCTTCGTTCTGTACGTCCACCTTCTTGATCAGGTGGTCGTCGACGAAAGGCCCCTTCTTCAAGCTACGAGGCATCTCAACCCGTCCTTAGCGCTTCTTGTTCGTCTTGCGGCGGCGGACGATGTACTTGTTGCTCGCCTTCTTGGGAGAACGAGTACGACCTTCCTTCTGACCCCAGGGGCTGACCGGGTGGCGACCACCCGAGGTCTTGCCCTCACCACCACCGTGGGGGTGGTCAACCGGGTTCATCGCCACACCGCGAACGGTCGGGCGGACGCCCAGCCAGCGCTTGCGGCCGGCCTTGCCCCAGTTGATGTTGCTCTGCTCGGCGTTGCCGACCTCGCCGACCGTGGCGCGGCAGCGCTGGTCGACCAGGCGGATCTCACCGGACGGCATGCGGAGGTGGGCCATCGTGCCCTCCTTCGCGAGCAGCTGCACGGAGGCACCGGCGGAGCGGGCGAACTTGGCACCGCCACCGGGACGGAGCTCGATCGCGTGGATCGTGGTACCGACCGGGATGTTGCGGAGGGCCAGGTTGTTGCCCGGCTTGATGTCGGCCCCGGGACCGTTCTCGACGCGGTCGCCCTGCTGCAGGTTGCGCGGCGCGAGGATGTAGCGCTTCTCGCCGTCCGCGTAGTGCAGCAGCGCGATGCGCGCGGTGCGGTTGGGGTCGTACTCGATGTGCGCGACCTTCGCCGGCACGCCGTCCTTGTCGTGACGACGGAAGTCGATCACGCGGTAGGCGCGCTTGTGTCCGCCACCCTGGTGGCGAACGGTCACACGACCGGAATTGTTACGGCCGCCCTTGCTGTGCAGGGGGCGGACCAGCGACTTCTCCGGCGTGGACCGCGTGACCTCGACGAAGTCGGCGACGCTGGCGCCACGACGGCCAGGAGTCGTCGGCTTGTACTTGCGGATACCCATTTCTCAGTCCTCGTCCGATATCGGACGATCCGGACCGCCGTCAGGCGGTCGGACCGCCGAAGATGTCGATACGGTCGCCCTCGGCGAGGGTCACGATCGCGCGCTTGGTGGCGGCACGCTGGCCGAAACCGGTGCGGGTCCGCTTGCGCTTGCCCTGGCGGTTGATCGTGTTGACCCCGGTGACCTTGACCTCGAAGACCGCCTGGACGGCCTCCTTGATCTGCGTCTTGTTGGCACGCGGGTCGACGATGAACGTGTACTTGTTCTCGTCGAGGAGCGCGTAGCTCTTCTCGGAGACGACCGGCTTGACCAGGACGTCACGGGGGTCCGTGTACGACTTGCTCAGCGGGGTCTCGACGGTGTTCTTGCCCTCGGCGGCGTGGCGGCGCGCCTTGGCGACGCGCGCGGCCTTGGCGGCCTTGGCGGCCTTCGAGGCGATGGAGGGGTGACGCGTAGCCATCAGGCCTCGCTCCCTTCGGTGTCGTTGGCCTTGTTCGGGCCGGCGACGAAGGACTCGAAAGCGGCCTTGGTGAAGACCACGTCGTCCGAGACGAGAACGTCGTACGTGTTCAGCTGGCCCGGCTCCAGGATGTGGACCTGGGGCAGGTTGCGGGCGGACAGCCACGCGGCCTCGTCGGCGCGGTCGACGACCAGGAGCAGGTTCTTGCGCTCCGAGATCTTGCCGAACAGCGTCCGAGCGGCCTTGGTGGAGGCGGTCGCACCCTCGACCACGCCGGAGACGACGTGGATGCGGTTGTGGCGGGCCCGGTCGGTGAGGGCGTGGCGCAGGGCCGCGGCCTTCATCTTCTTCGGGGTCCGCTGCGAGTAGTCGCGCGGCACGGGACCGTGCACGACGCCACCACCGGCGAACTGCGGCGCGCGGGTCGAACCCTGACGGGCGCGACCGGTGCCCTTCTGGCGGTACGGCTTCTTGCCACCGCCGCGGACCTCGCCACGGGTCTTGACCTTGTGCGTGCCCTGACGGGCAGCGGCCAGCTGCGCGACGACGACCTGGTGGATCAGCGGGACGCTGACCTTCTCAACGCCGAAGATCTCCGCGGGGAGCTCGACGGTACCGGCCTTCTCGCCCGCCGGCGAAAGGATGTCAACAGTGCTCATCGGTTACCTCAGGCCCCCTTGGCCGCGGTGCGGACCAGGACGAGGCCGCCGTTCGGACCGGGAACCGCGCCCTTGATGAGCAGCAGACCCTTCTCCGCGTCAACGGCGTGGACGGTCAGGTTCTGGGTGGTGACCCGCTCGTTGCCCATGCGACCCGCCATGCGGAGGCCCTTGAACACGCGGCCCGGGGTGGCGCAGCCACCGATGGAACCGGGCGAGCGGTGCTTGCGCTGGGTGCCGTGTCCGGCGCCGAGGCCCTTGAAGTTGTGACGCTTCATGACACCGGCGAAGCCCTTGCCCTTGCTCTTGCCGGTCACGTCGACCTTGACACCGGACTCGAACACCTCAGCGGTGATCTCCTGGCCCAGGGTGTACTCGGCGGCGTCCGCAGTGCGGATCTCGACAAGGTGGCGGCGGGGGGTGACGTCGGCCTTGGCGAAGTGGCCCTTGAGGGGCTTGTTCACCTTGCGCGGGTCGATCTCGCCGAAGGCGATCTGGACCGACTCGTAGCCGTCGACATCGTTCGTACGGACCTGGGTGACGACGTTGGGGCCGGCCTTGACGACGGTGACCGGAACAACACGGTTGTTCTCGTCCCACACCTGCGTCATGCCGAGCTTCTCGCCCAGGATGCCCTTGATCTGCTTAGCCATCTCTCAGATCACCGGGCCTCAGAGCTTGATCTCGATGTCGACACCGGCCGGGAGGTCGAGTCGCATCAGAGAGTCAACGGTCTTGGGAGTCGGGTCGAGGATGTCGATCAGGCGCTTGTGCGTGCGCATCTCGAAGTGCTCGCGCGAGTCCTTGTACTTGTGCGGCGACTTGATGACGCAGTACACGTTCTTCTCAGTGGGCAGCGGCACCGGGCCCGCGACCGACGCACCAGTGCGGGTCACCGTCTCGACGATCTTCTTCGCCGAGGAGTCGATGACCTCGTGGTCGTAGGCCTTGAGCCGGATGCGGATCTTCTGTCCCGCCATGGCTACTTCGTAGTCCTGTCTCTTCTTACGCTCTGGAACCCGGTGGTTCCCTTGGTTTCCCTCGGTCTTCGCCGACCCACGCGGTCGGGCGTGTCGCCCTCCCGCTGACACAGATGTCCCTTGTTCGAACATCCCTGCGGGAATGCGCACGGCCCTGCCGGAACCGCGGACCGGAGATCGAAGACCCACCGGGTGCCTGGCCGGTGCCGCGCCCACGCTTCCCGGAAGATTCCCGTACGTCCGCCCCAGCGCTGCCGTGAGGCAGTTAGGGCGACGAGTACTGTGGGACTCGCTTCCAGTCCTCCCGGCGGGAGGCGCGCAGCATCAACACTCGACCGAGCAACTCGGACAGTCTGCCATACGGGATGGCAGCCTGGCCAATCGAGCCCAAGAGATTACCCCGGGGATCACCTAGGTCAAACCGTGGCGTGCGTCCGCCCGCCGCCGCCCGCCGGACGGACGGCGGTCACGCCGTCCTGGAGGCCGGACGCACCGCAGGAGTGGACACCGCCACGCGCAGGGTCCCGTCGGTCGAGGGAGCGAGCCGGGCCACGGTCCGGTCCGCCGCGTTCCGGGCCAGGAGCGCAGGGGCGCCGGTCGCGGTCGGCAGGGCCCGGACCGTCCAGCCCGTCCCCTCCAGATGGGCCTGCGCCCGTCCCAGAGCCCGCGCCATCGCGTCGTCCGTGAGCGGCTCGGTCGACCACGCGTGGTGGGCGTACGTGTCCCCGCCGTCCTGGTAGGTGCCGATCCCCTCCCCCTCACGCGTGGGCGCGTGCCTGACCCCGAGCACGTCGTAGAGACGGCTGGAGTGGTCGAGGGCGCGGCGCTCGGCCTGCTCGTCGGAGGTGGTATGCCGGAAGGAGGCCGGGTCAGCGGTGCCGGCACTGTCCGCGGCATAACAAGGGGACGTCACGCTGATGGCTGCCAGGCCCTCGCCCTTGGCCCTGTCGACGACCCCCGTGAGCGCGGTCATCCAGAAGTCGTCGGGCACGGTGCGCATGCTGACGGACGGGAAGGGGTCGGACCAGTCACCGTCCGAGTTCTGGAACTTGTAGCCTTTCTTCACCCAGGCGTCCCGGGCCTGACGCACCAGCTTCTTCGCCTCGGTGCCGGGCACACCGGTCAGCTGGTACGAGAGCCTGACCTGCTGGCGCTCGCCGGAGCTGTGGTCGTCGGCGAGGCAGGGACCGACAGGATTCAGTCCGGTGTTCTTGAGGGTCGGCTTGGGTGACATGCCCTCCACGACTTGGTGGATGATTTCTTCGGCACGCTTCATCGCCTGCTGCTCGTCCATGGTGACCTGCTTCGATCCTGTGCTCTCGCCGCCACTTCCCGTCTGCCCCGATCCGCACGCCGCCAGCACGATGGACGCGACAGACATGGCGAGGACCGACATCGCCCGTGACAGCCTCATGAGGTTCCTCCAGCCACGATCTTCGCCATGTTGTTCAGGGAGTCGCCCTCCCAGTACTGCGAGTGCGCAGGCATCAGACCGTCCGTTCCCGGCAGCTTGCCACTGGCGACGTGGAAGGTGTGACCGCCGAACTCATCGGATGTTGGATCATTTCCGTACATGACTGAGTGATCATTGAAAAGGCGCCAGTACGACATCGGGTTCAGGGGGGCCAGCGTCCCGGCCGGCGGTGGGGCGAGGTTCACCAGATCGTTCTTGGCTGTGGCAGCCCACACATGGTCGGCCCCGATATGAAGATCCTTGGCGTGATCGACGCCCGCGCCGGGGCTGCCCACCAGGATCGCCTTGTCCACGGGCAGGTCAGGATGGTCCCGCATGGTCTCACCAGCCACCAGGGTTCCGTAGCTGTGGCCCAGGACCGTGGAGTTCACCGATCCGTGGTGGACGGCGTCGACCCCGGACAGGAAGTTGCTCAGCGGTTCCCTGGCGGCGTCAGCGTACTTGGCGTCGGTCGCATCGCCGAGCAGGCTCTGTGGAGCGTCGTAGCCGAGCCACATGATCGACGCCGTCTTGCGGGTGGGGTCGGCGAGGCTCGCCCGGTCCTGGAGCACCTCGGCGCGGCCGATGTCACCGTCGATGCTGCTCAGCTTGGTGCCTGTGCCGGGGACGTAGGTCACTACGTTGTCGGCGGTGTCCGGGTTGCCGATGGAAACGACGACGCGACCGTTGTTCTTGTCGTCGAAACCCAGCAGGTAGGGGCGCTTGCTGTCGTCGGCGTACGTGTCGAAGCGCGTCTCGATGGCCTCCATGCCGTCGAGCGGGCCCCGAGCGTTCTTCCGTGCCGCCTCCCAGTCCTTCCACTCCTGCGTCTCGACGTTGAGGCCCTTCGGCATGGCCCCGGTGTACGGGTCGATGTAGGGCCCGAGTCGCTCGGGCTCCGGATGCTTCTTCAGCCAGGCGTCGTAATCCAGTTGGGCCTTTGCCCGGGCCTCGCTGAGCACCACGCGGTTGGCCCCGTCCCGCACGTCGGCGGGAAGGCCGTCCATCGCCCCGATCGAGTCCGGATGGACGGACGCGTAGTCGGCCCGCTGTTCGTCGGTGAGCCCTTTCCACCACGCCGCGTTCTCCTTGGGCGTGCCGTGAGCAGGGGGATGCGGGAGCGACTTCAGGTAGTCGTCGGCGCCGCTGAGGACTCCGCTGGTGTCCTTCTTGACGTCCACCCAGTCGTCGGCGGAGACGGTCAGGTCGTCGTCGGCCTTCAGTGCCCGCACCTTGGGTGCCCACTTCGCGTCGGCGTCGGCGGCATCCTGAAGGGCCGTGGCGATACGGTCGGCGATCTCCTGGGCGCGGCCGAAATTGGGGTTGGGGTCGAAGTGGGCGGCCTGCCGATTGACGGCAGCCACCGTCGGGTCCGTCGCCCCGGAGGCGGAACCGCCCTCGGCAAGGTCTCGGCCGTCGGTCCGCGCACCACCCGCCGGATAAGTGACCGAGCCGTCGGAGCCGACCGTGAACTTCTGCGACTCCGCGTCCTCGAGTGCCGCTTGGAGTTTCTTCCTGGCCGCCGCCATCTCGTAGGCGAAGGCGTCCAGGGCGGTGGCGGCGAGGCCGCATTCCACCTGGATGTAGTGGAAGTTCTGGGAGAGCGCTTCGAGTTGCTCGACGGCCGCGGTCGCGGCCTCGCCCTTCAGGGACTGCCTCATGCCCCGGATGATCTCGTCGTCCACCTTGCGCTGGGCCGAGGCAGCCCCGTCGCCCGTACGGCGGTAGCCGTCGGCCGCGTCGGAGAACTCGGACGGCTCGATCGCCCTGAGTGTTGCCAGATCCATGGCCGAGGGTCACTTCCCCTGGCCGCCGACGGGCGCCGTGTCGGCGTAGGCGGCCTTCATGTTGCCGATCTCGGCCTTGATCGCCTCTTCGGTCTTCAGTTCGTCGTTGCCGGCTTTCACCAGTACGTCCGCGAGCTGCTCGCAGCGCTTGCTCACCTTCTTGACGTACTTCTCCCAGGAGTCGTACAGGTCCTTCTGAGCCTGTGCGGTGAGGCAGCCGGACGTCCCGCCCAGACCGTCCTGTCCCTCCGCGAGCTGTCCGAGGGACTTGCCGATGCCTTCTCCCAGCGAGCCGACCCCGTGCCCGGCCCGCGCCCATGCGGGCCGGTCCGAGACCAGCGTGCCGGAACCACCCGGGTCACTCGGCACACTGTTCAGTTCCGTCCGGGACGACCGCTGGTGAGCCGCCGAGTCCTTGGCACGCTCCCATTCGCTCCACGCCATGCGTGGCCCCTCCCCGTTTCCCTGCGGCCACTTCCGGGATACAGCCGGCCATGGCGTTCGCGTGCGCCCCGGCCGCTCCCGGTGATCGGAATCACGGTAGCGCGACCGGCTGACGGCCGTGGCCGGTACGGCGGGCCCCGGCCGCCGGCCTCCCCGGGGCTCGCTCGATGAGGGGCGAGGCCCGAAGCTCCGACGGGCGTTTTCCGGACGGGCACCCCGTGGCGGTACGGCCACGGAGCGGTGTACTCAGTCGGCGTGCCCCGGGGCGGCGGCGGAACGCTCGCCCGCCCGCTCCCCCGCGTCCGTACCGCCCACCTGCCCCCCACACGCCAACCGCCCCATGAGGGCCGTCGTGTCCGCGTCCGTCCGGGCCAGGTGCAGGGTGATCAGGGCCTCGGTCAGGGCCTCGACCGACTGCTCGTCGAGCGGGGCGAGGAAGTCGTGTTCGACGCGTTCGCGGACCTGCTCGGCCGCCTCCAGGGACTCCTGCCCGGCCCGGGTGAGGGTGACGACGTTGCGGCGGCGGTCCTGGTCGCTGCGGCGGCGCTCGACGTAGCCCTTGCCCTCCAGGGCGTCGATGATGCCGACCATCGTCGTGCGGTCGATACCGAGGAGCGCGGCGATCTCCAGCTGGGACGGCTGCTCCCGGGCGGCGGCGATCACTCCCATGACGCCCAGCTCCCGCGGGATGAGGCGGAAGGGGGCGAGTGCCTGGCCCAGCTCGGTCGCGAGGGTGGCGTAGGCGTGCTTCAGCAGATATCCGAGCGGCCGGGCCGGGACATCAGGGGGAGGCACGTCGTTCATGCGGGCAGTGTACAGTGGACTGACCATCAGGATCACTGACGATCTTTCAAGGTGACGATGGCGTGGGGGCGTGCAGCCCCGCGGGGGCGTGGAACAGCTCCCCGGGGCGGGGGAAACGGGGCCTGAGGACCGGACCTTCTACGGGTACCGGCGTTCGCGCAGCGCCGCGACGGACGCGGTGCCCGGCACGGCGAGTGCGGCGACCGCGCCGCCGTGCCCTGCCCGGCCACCGGCCTCCACACGACCGCACACCACCACACGCCTGACCACAGCCAAGGAAGCGACGCCCACGCAATGAGCGACTCCCCTCCGACCGACGTGATACGGACGGCCCCGGCCGCCACCGAGCACATCCCCGCAGACGCCCCGGACCCCCGCCGCTGGTGGGGCCTGGTCATCATCGCCCTGGCCCAGTTGATGGTGGTCCTCGACGCGACCATCGTGAACATCGCGCTGCCGTCCGCGCAGAAGGCCCTCGGCATGTCCGACGGCAACCGGCAGTGGGTCATCACCGCCTACACCCTCGCCTTCGGCGGCCTGCTCCTGCTCGGCGGACGCATCGCCGACCTGGTCGGCCGCAAGCGCACCTTCATCATCGGCCTGGCCGGCTTCGCCGTCGCCTCCGCGATCGGCGGCGCGGCCCAGAGCCCCGGCATGCTCTTCGGCGCCCGCGCCCTCCAGGGCGTCTTCGGCGCCGTACTCGCGCCCTCCGCGCTCTCCCTGATGACGACGACGTTCACCGACCCCAGGGAGCGCGGGAAGGCGTTCGGCATCTACGGCGCGATCGCCGGTGCGGGCGCCGCGATCGGCCTGCTGCTGGGCGGCATCCTCACCTCGTACGCGAACTGGCGCTGGTGCCTGTACGTGAACATCCCGATCGCCGCCGTCGCGGTGATCGGCGCCGTCATCCTGCTGCACGACCGCCCGGGCCACAGCGGGTCCAAGCTGGACATCCCCGGCGTGATCCTCGGCTGCGGCGGCCTGGTCGCCGTCGTCTACGGCTTCTCCGAGGCCGAGCCGCGCGGCTGGGGCGACAGCCTGGTGGTGAGCCTGCTGGCCGGAGGTGTGGTGCTGCTGGTGGCGTTCGTCTTCTGGCAGATGAAGGCCAAGCACCCGCTGCTGCCGCTGCGCGTCGTCGCCGACCGCAACCGTGCGGGCAGCTTCCTGACCATGGGTCTGGCCACCATCGGCATGTTCGGCCTGTTCCTGTTCATGACCTACTACTTCCAGGGCATCCTCGGGTACACCCCGGTCAGGAGCGGTCTGGCATTCCTGCCGATGTCCGCGATGATCATCCTCGGCTCCACGCAGATCTCCGCCCGGCTGCTGCCCCGCACGCCTCCGCGCCTGCTGATGGTGCCCGGCATGCTGCTCGCCGCCTCCGGCCTGCTGGTGCTCACCCAGCTCGGCGTCGACTCCGCGTACGCCACCCACGTCCTGCCCGCCGAGCTGCTGCTCGGACTGGGCATGGGCCTGACCTTCATGCCCGTCTTCTCCACCGCGACGCAGGGGGTCAGGCCGCAGGACGCCGGTGTGACGTCCGCGATGGTCAACACCTCGCAGCAGGTGGGCGGTTCGCTGGGCACGGCGCTGCTCAACACCATCGCCACCTCGGCGACCACCACGTACATCGGCAGCCACCTCACCGACCCCTCGCGCAAGGCGCAGGTGCTGCGCGAGGGCATCGTCCACGGTTACACGCAGGCCATCTGGTGGGGTGTGGCCGCGATGCTGCTCGCCGCGGTGGTCTCCGGCGTCCTCGTGGTCGCCCGCCCGGCCGGCCACGGGCGGGGCGGCGCCCCGGCGGGTGCGGCCGCGCACTGAGTCCGGTCACGGCTGACGCGCACACGCCCCGCTCCGGAAGGTACGTCTTCCGGAGCGGGGCGCGGGCGTACCCGGGGGTGACCCCGTGGCAGGTCGTTCAGATGACGCTCAGGGCGGCTTCCGTCAGATGACGCCCTGGGCGAGCATGGAGTCGGCGACCCGCTCGAACCCGGCGATGTTCGCGCCGGTCACGTAGTCGCCGGGTGCGCCGTAGCGCTCCGCCGTCTCGTGGCAGGTGGTGTGGATGTCGCTCATGATGCGCGCCAGTTCCTCCTCGACCCGGGCCGGCGACCACGCCGTACGGGCGTGGTTCTGCGCCATCTCCAGGGCGCTGACCGCGACCCCGCCCGCGTTGGCGGCCTTGCCGGGCCCGAAGGCGACACCGGCGCGCTGGAGCAGGTGCACGGCCTCGGGCGTGGCCGGCATGTTGGCGCCCTCGGACACGGCCTTCACCCCGTTGCGGACGAGCGTGGCGGCGTCGTTCTCGTCCAGCTCGTTCTGGGTGGCGGACGGCAGCGCGACGTCGGCCGGCACCTCCCACACCCGGCCGCCGGGCACGAACCGCGCGGAGGCCCCCCGGCGCTCGGCGTACTCGCTGATCCGCCCGCGCTCGACCTCCTTGATCTGCTTGAGCAGATCAAGGTCGATCCCCTTCTCGTCGACGACGTACCCGCTGGAGTCCGAGCAGGTCAGCGGGTTCGCGCCGAGGGCGAGCAGCTTCTCGACGGTGTAGATGGCGACGTTCCCGGAGCCGGAGACGACGGCCGCCTGCCCCTCCAGGTCCTCACCGCGCTCGCGCAGCATGGCCTCCGCGAAGAGCACGTTCCCGTACCCGGTGGCCTCGGGCCGGATCGCCGACCCGCCCCAGGTCGGGCCCTTGCCGGTGAGCACCCCGGCCTCCCACCGGTTGGTGATGCGCCGGTACTGGCCGAAGAGGTAGCCGATCTCCCGGCCGCCGACGCCGATGTCCCCGGCGGGCACGTCGGTGTGCTCACCGATGTGCCGGTACAGCTCCGTCATGAACGACTGGCAGAAGCGCATGACCTCCGCATCGCTGCGGCCGTGCGGGTCGAAGTCGCTGCCGCCCTTGCCGCCGCCGATGCCGAGCCCGGTCAGCGCGTTCTTGAAGATCTGCTCGAAGCCGAGGAACTTGATGATGCCGAGGTTGACGGAGGGGTGGAAGCGCAGGCCACCCTTGTACGGGCCGAGCGCGCTGTTGAACTCCACCCGGAAGCCCCGGTTGACGTGCACCCGCCCCTGGTCGTCCTGCCACGGCACCCGGAAGATCACCTGACGCTCCGGCTCGCACAGCCGCTCGACCAGCCCGGGCTCGGCGTACTCCGGGCGCGCCGCCAGCACCGGTGCCAGGGTGTCCAGCACCTCGTGCACGGCCTGGTGGAACTCCGGCTGGGCCGGGTTGCGCCGCTCGATCTCACTGCGGAGGGTGTCGAGCTGGGTCTGGCTGTCCGGTCGGGTCGTCACGGGTGTCCCCTTCTGGCACGGCTGTCACCGGTACGAGACCGGTGGTGAGCATCGATGAGCTTGCTGAGCGCTCGGCGCCGTTGCCGCGCGCAGGACGCTCCAGTGTCACCCCTGGGTGAATGTACTGACCAGTGATCGAACGCCGGTCGTCCACTACTTGAGACACGTGCTCCGGGAACGCGCATCGTTCCCGGGCGGTCCGCCGACGCGCCCCGCTCCCGGTGACTACCGAATGCGGCGCGTGCCGTTGGGAGGTCAGCCTTCCGCGGCGTACGTCACGAAGTCCGTCCACGCACCGGACGTGAGCGCCAGCCGAGGGCCCTCGACGTGCTTGGAGTCACGGACGTGCACGGTACCGGGGGTGAGGGCGAGCTCGACGCAGGAGTTGCCGTCGTTGCCGCCGCTGTAGCTGCTCTTGAACCACGCCAGCTCGGAGGCGTCCCCGGCAGCGGCCTTGCGGATCATGTGTCTCTCCCCAGCAGTTGCTCGATCAGGGCCAGCGACTCCCCTGGTGAGAGCGCCTGAGCCCGGATGGTGCCATACCGCAGCTCAAGGATGCGCAGGTGTTTGGGCTCCGAGGTCGGCCGGCCGTTGAACGCGCCGTCGGAGCGGCCTACCGCCGTACCGTCGGGGAACTTCAGCAACTCGATCCGCCCGTCCAGGCCGGAGTGGGTGTCGCAGCTCAACGGCATCACCTGAAGCACGACGTTGTGCAGCCGCCCCACCTCCAGCAGGCGTTCGAGCTGGTGACGCCAGGCCATTGTGCCCCCGATGGGACGCCGCAGGACCCCTTCTTCCAGGACGAAACTGATAGCAGGAGCCGGGTCCCGTCCGAAGACCGTCTGCCGGGCCAGGCGGGCGGCCACCATGCGTTCCACGTCGTCGGGGGAGTACGGCGGCTGCGCCGCTCCGATCACAGCTCGAGCGTGCTCCGGAGTCTGTAGCAGTCCAGGAATGATGTGGCACTCGTACAAAGCGATCTCGACCGCCCTGGCCTCCATCTTCCCCAGTTCCCGAACCTTCTTCGGGTACCGGACCCTCTTCACGTCCTCCCACATCGCCAAGATGAGCCCACCGGCGTCCAACACCTGGTCAGCCAGGACGAGATAGTCCCGCCGAGGGATCCTCTTGCCGCCCTCGACCTTGTAGACCAGATCCTCCCCGTACCCCACCGCCTTCCCGAACTCCGCGGCCCGCAGCCCCGCCGCCTCGCGCCGCAGCTTCAACTGCCGCCCCACCGTGGCGATGACGGCGACACCCCACTCGTCGTCCGGGTCCACCTCCCAGCCCGGCTCGTCCGCCTCGCCCGTCTCAGCCCTGGCCCGTACCGCCTCGCCGTCCACCGACATACCGCGCCCCTCCGTAGTCCCGCGTCGTACCGCGACGCCCTACCCGGAGCAACGACGCCGACAGCCCGGACAGCACCGGACAAAGAGCCGACAGTCACGGTACGCAGCCGCTCGATCACCCCTCACGGTAAGCGCATCCGGCCACGCTGAGTGATGTGAAACAGGAAATCGCCGCAACCGAGACCCCGGCCGAACCGGCCGACCAGTTCCCCGACTTCACCGTGCTGCTGTCCTCCACCCGGCGCGGAGCCCGCCTGGCCCGGCTGCTCACGGAGGCTCAGCTAAGCCGCTGGGGACTGCCCACGGAGACCGCGAGCCACATCGTGGCCGAGCTGGCGGCCAACGCCGCGACGCACGGCCGCGTCCCCGGACGTGACTTCCGGCTGACGCTCTACGTGATCGGCGGCACGCTCCGTATCGAGGTCACCGACACACGCGGTGACCACCTCCCCGCCCTGCGACAACCCGCCGCTGACGCCGAGTCGGGGCGCGGCCTGCTCCTCGTGGACGCGCTCGCGGACCGCTGGGGCGTCGCCGAGGACCGGTTCCCGCGCAAGACGGTGTGGGCCGAACTGCGCTGCTCACCGCCGGAGCCCGCACCCACGGGTTCCGGCACCGAAGGCCGTAACCACTGAGAGAACTGCGGGGAGAAAGAACCCCACCAAGCCCCACCCCTCCCGCCCGTGGTCCGCACTCACTCGGGCGGGTGAACATCACCGGCTCGGCTGGATTTCGGGTCCCTCGACTGCCCTACTCTCAGCCCCAACAACCGCACACATGCATCGGCCCCCGGCCGGGACTCGCAATCCCGATCGAGGGCCTGGCCACCGAGGAAGTGAGCCCTTCCCGATGGGTACCGAGAACCCTAGCGTGCCCCCGCACGCCCAGTCAGCCGTTGCCGCCGACGAACCCCCCTCCCGGGCGAATCCGCGTACACGCACCCGCCCCGGCAGGCACACCTACGGCGTCACCCACGACAACACCCGCCACACCACCCGCTTCACGGTGATCGGCAACGACCTCGCCCAGCACCCCGAGCTGTCCCTGGTCGCCATCGCGCTGGCGGTGCACATCCAGTCGCTGCCGGCCCACGCCCCCGTGGACATCAAGACCCTCGCCGACCGCTTCCCCGAGGGCCGCACCCGCATCGCCGCCGGCCTGCGCGAACTGGAGGCCCACGGCTACCTGCGCCGCGTCCGCGAACACACCCCCACCGGCCGCATCGTCACCCGCACCATCAGCTGCAACCAGCCACGGGCAGCGGCCACACTCCGCACCCACGCACCGGTACCCGCGCCCACCCCGGCCGCCGCCCCCGACGACCGGACGGCGCCCTGCCCCGAGGAAGCCCCGGCGGAGCACCCCGAGCCCCGCGAGTCCCGCAAGAAACGGCATCCGCTCCCGCCGGTCCCGCAGCCGGCCTACTCCCACCCCGTGCTGCTCCAGCAGGCCACCGAGCTCCTCGCCACCCTGCACCGCGAGGACCCCCGCCTGTTCCTCTCGGCCTGCGACACCGCGCACCTCGCCCCCGGCGTGGCGGCCTGGTTGCAGTACGAGGTGCCGCCCGGCACCGTACGCCGGACCCTGACCAGCGACCTGCCGTCCGGGAGCCTGCGCCGCCCGGCGGCCCTGCTGGCCCACCGCCTCACCGCCCAGCTCCCATCCCCGCCCCCGGTGCGCGCCCCGGCCACCCCACCACTCGCCCGGCACCGCCTGCGCAACTGCGACGGCTGCGACCGCGGCTTCCGCGCACCCGAATCCGAAAACCGCTGCCGCGACTGCCGAACAGCCGCGTCCACACCCTGAACCGAACAGGAACCACATGGTCACCTCGTCCCACGAGGCGATGCACCGCATCTTCCAGGACTATCCGGGCCTCTTCTCCCGCGTCTCCGAAGCACTGCGTATCCCTTTTCCCCAGGCCACGGCGGTCGGCGTGCTACCCAACGACGTCACCGAGACCAAGCCCGTCGACCGCCGCATCGACACCCTGCTGAGAATCGAGACGGAGGACCACGGGCCCTTCGTCCTCGCGATCGAGGCGCAGAAGAAGAAGGACCCGGAGAAACCGGCCAGCTGGGGTTACTACCTCGCCTACCTGCGCAACAAATACCGTCTGCCGCCCCTGCTGCTTGTGGTCTGCCAGGACCGCGCAACCGCCGAATGGGCGACCCGGCCCGAGCCGATCGGATTCTGCTCGTGGCCGTCACTGACCGTCCGGCCCATCGTCGCCGGACCACACAACATGCCCGTGATCACCGACCCGGACGAGGCTCGCGCCGACCTGGCGCTTACCGCCCTGGCCGCCATCACACACGCGGCGGGACCCTACATCGGTGCCATACTGGAAGCCTTGTCCACAGCGCTCCGGGACGTGCCCGAAGACGTCGCAGACCCCATCATCGAATTCACCGCGCAAGGGCTGGGAAATCGCCCGGCCAAGCACCTCTGGAGGAATCTGGTGGCCGTGGACCTCTCCTTCTACAAGTCCTACATCTCCGAAGAAATCCGCGACGAAGGGCGCGAGCAGGGCCGGGCACAAGGCCGGGCCGAAGACATCCTGCTCGTCCTCGAGCAGCGCGGCATCGACGTCTCCGAAGAAGCGCACAGCCGTGTGACGGGCTGCGACGACCCTGACATCCTGCGGACCTGGCTGCTGCGCGCCGTGACCGCGGCCACCGTCGACGAGGTGTTCGGCGCCGAGTAGCGGCCTGCCCGCCCGCCCGGTGCGCCGGGCGGGCGGGCAGCGGTCCGTCACTCCGGCCGGGTGACGAACCCGAGTACCCGCCGCATCCTCAGACCCGTCCCGTGCGGCTCCAGATCACCCGTCACCGCCACCTCCAGCCCGCGCCGCCACGCGTGCGTGGCCTTGTCCACGTCCTCCGGACGCAGATCCACCCGGACGCTCCGCACGCGGGAGACGTCCTCGTGGAGCAGGGAACCGTAGATCGTGGCCTCCCGGTCGCCCTGCCCTCGCAGCCGGGTGACGACACCGTGCAGGACCGCCTCCGGTTCGCGGCCCAGCCGCTCCCGCAGGTCCTTCGCCCCCGCCTCCAGCACCTCCACGTGCCGGGGAGTGAGCTCCACCGGCGGCGAGGCCTGTTCCATCCGGACTTCGGGGGACCATGCGAACGCCAGGGAAAACCCGCGCCGTTCCTCACCCGCGATCTTCACCAGGGCCTCGCAGAGGTTGGCGGACAGGCCCGCCTCCGCATAGGGGGCGAAGTCGGCCAGCGAGTCATGCCGGAGGGTCTGCTCGGCGGCGGCGTAGGCGCAGGTCGCACCCGCGAACAAGGTGCGTGACACCCTGCGGGCGAACGGCTCCTGCCGCCGTGCGCCCGGCGCGTCCGCGAAGGCGTCGTCGTCGAACAGCGAGGGCTAGGACGGCCGGGGCGGGGGCGGCAGAGGCGTGTGCGCCGCGATGACGTAACTGCCCACCCGAGTCTGGTCCAGCCGTACCGCCGCCACGTGGTCCTTCACCGCCTGTGGCTTCTGACCGGGCTGCACCGGCTGCGGAGTCAGCGCGGAGGACGCCGCCGCCGTATGCAGCTCCTTCAGGCCGGTGAGCGCCGAGACGCACGTTCCGGCCCCGACCCCATGAGTGGCATCCTCCTGTACACGGCTGCCCCGGACAGTGAGGGAACGCTGGGTGGACTGGTCTCTCTCGGCCGGAGCGACCGGCTGGGCCCCGCCATCGCCCAGGCACTGGAAGAAGCAAGGCTGTGCAGCTCCGACCCCATGTGCGCTGAGCACGACGCACGTATCCACGCCCGGTTGCACGGCGCCGCCTGCCATGCGTGCTGTTCGCCGCGGAGACCTCCTGTGAACGCGGCAACCACTACCTGGACAGAGCTCTGCTGGTGGAAACACTGGCGGACGACCGCTGCGCGTTCCGGCAGTGAACAGGGGAAGTGACGGCCAGGACTCCGGTGGTCACACGAAGGCCGATGGGGCCCCCACTCGCCAAGCGGGGACCCCGGCGCAACGGGGCGTTCCGGCAGCCCGAGGCATCGGGGCGGCTCCTGACCCCTCTACCGCCCTCTTCCATGGCCTCCCCCACGCCTTGGCGCTGTTGTGCGACCGGTTGCCGGAGGAAGACATCGCAGAGTGGGAACAAGTGCTGGCACGAGCATCAGGTCCGCAAGACCCGCTGCTCAGCCGCTTCGCCGGGACACAGACCGCATCAGGTTTGCCCGACCGGCTGAGAGAGATCATTCAACTCTGGCGCACTGAATGCCCGGACCTGCCCGGCCGGGGGCTTGCTCTGGCCTTCGCCGCGGTTCGTGCGCTGCCACGGCCCGCTCGCGCGCTGCCGGTGGTCAGCGGCCCCCTCGGCCCGCTGGCTCCGGCCCGGCTGACTGCGGGAGTGGTGCTGGAAGTCATCCGTTCGGCGGCGTCCTCACTCCTGATCTCCAGCTTTGCGGCCCACGGCGCGGCCGACATCGTCGGTGAGATACGCGAGGCGGTCATCCGTGGGGTGCGGGTGGACCTGCTGCTGGAGGAGACCACCCACGCTGCGGCAGCGTTTGCCGCTCTGCCGACCGATGTACACGTGTGGCACCGAGCAACTGCGGGTGGTGTGCTCCACGCCAAGCTGGTCGCCGCCGACCGGCACACCGCCTTCGTGGGGAGCGCCAACCTGACCGACCGAGCCCTGACGGACAATATCGAACTGGGCCTTGTCATCCGGGATCCAGCCGTGACAGGACCATTGGTCGACCACTTCCGCTGGCTCATTGCCCCTGGGACGGGTTTGATGCGGCAAGCGTGAGTGCGTCTTCGCCGCCGGTGCCCCTGCTCAGCACTCGCACACGGGACAGGCTCGCGCCTGGCGGCTTCACGCGCCATCTGAGCCAGCGGCATGCATCACCGTCCCATTCCACAGCCTGCCGCCCTCCCGCACGCCCGGTCCGTCCCGCCCCACGCCCGTTTCCGGCACCGCGGCGAGGCGCCCGAGCCTCGTAGGGACCTGCCGCTGACGCGCGCAGAGATGGCACGCATCCCCTCCCACGCGGGCCGGAGCAGCGGCTCACCCATGTGCGCCGCCGGTGCTTCCAGTGGTCCGGACCAACCCCTTGCCCCTGTGCCGCCCGCGCAGCAAGCTCCCTCCATGGAGCTGGAGTTGCGGCATCTCAAGACGGTCCGGGCGATAGCCGAAGCGGGAAGTCTCACCAGGGCGGCAACGGTCCTGGGACTCGCTCAGCCCGCGCTGAGCGCCCAGCTCAGGCGCATCGAACGGGCCCTCGGTGGGGAGCTGTTCGAACGCGGGCGGCACGGCGTACGGGCCACCGCGCTGGGCGAGCTGGTACTGGAGCGCGCACGGATCGTGCTGCCCGCCGTGACCGAACTCCAGCAGGAGGCCGTCCGGTTCGCCCGTGCCCAAAGCGGCCGGGAGGCCGAGCGGCTGCGGCTGGGCGGCACCCACGGACCGTTGCTGGGCGCCCTGGTGGACCTGCTGGCCGCGACCGTGCCCGACGTCCACGTGTCGACGCAGGCCTCCTGGTCGGAGCGCGAACTCGCCGCCCTGCTCGCCGACGGCCGCCTCGACTACGCCGTCACCGGCGCCTGCGGCAACGCCGCGCCACCCGGCACCGAACACCTGACGTGGGAGGAGTTCGCCGTCGACCCGGTCTTCGTCATGCTCGCCGACGACCACCCCCTCGCCCGCACCATGGAGGTCGAACTGGCCAAACTGGCGGACGAGGAGTGGGCCTGCGTGCCCGGCGACGGGTGCTTCGCCGACTGCTTCACGGCGGCCTGCGCCCGCGCGGGGTTCGCACCCGGGCGGATGTACGAGACGGACATCGCCTCCTGTGTGCACCTGGTCCAGGTGGGCCGGGCGGTGGGCCTGTGCCGGGCCACCTTCCCGACCACCCCCGGCATCACCACCAGGCCGCTGGCCGGCACACCGCTGCAGTGGCGGCACCTGCTGGGCTGGCACCCGGCGACCCAGCGCGCCGACACCGCGGGCACCGTCCTGGCCCAGGCCCGCCGCGCGCACGCCGCCGTGGCCGCCCGCAGCGACAGCTACGCCGACTGGCTCGCCGGCGGCGGCAGACCGAGCGGGACGCTGCCGTGACCGGCACGCCGTACGCACGGCACCGCACAAGCACCGAGAAGGGCTCCCGGGCGCGCCCAAAGCCCGGACGGGCCCGTTCCATAACACCGGGCAAGGGGGTCAACCGACGTCTTACGCCGTCCGGCCGCCCCTCCCTACGGTTTCGGCACCCCCCACCGAGACCGAGGAGATCCCCCATGCTCCACAGACAGACGAGAGCCGCCTGCGCGGCGGCGGTGGCCACGGGCGCGCTGGTCCTGACCGGGCTCAGCGGACAGGCCGGCGCCGAGGCGGCCGCCCCCACCGCGCAGGCGAGGGCCTCGGCGCCGTCGGCCGCGCGGGCCCTGCACACCGCCGACGCCTCCGCCGCCGTCCTGCACGCCATGCAGCGCGACCTGGGCATCGACCGGCAGCAGGCGGAGCACCGGCTGGCGAACGAGGCCGAGGCCGGTGCCACCGCGGGCCGGCTGCGGGCCTCGCTCGGCGCCGACTTCGCGGGCGCCTGGGTGCACGGCGCGGACTCCGGCAGGCTGAGCGTGGCCACGACCGACGCCGCCGACACCGCGGCGATCAGGGCGCGGGGCGCCGAGCCCGTCGTCGTCCGCCACTCCCTCGCCGCGCTGGAAGCGGCCAAGACCCGCCTGGACCGGGCCGCCGCGCACCGGGACACCACCGACACACCCGTGTGGTACGTCGACGTACGCACGAACACGCTGGTCGTCCAGGCCGTACGGCCCGACGCGGCGCGCGGGCTGCTGTCGGCCGCCGGCGTGGACCGATCGCTCGCCAAGGTGGTGAAGTCGGCCGAACGGCCCCGTCCGCTGTACGACCTGCGGGGCGGCGACGCGTACTACATCAACGGCAACACCCGGTGTTCGATCGGCTTCCCGGTCACCCGTGGCACCCAGCAGGGCTTCGCCTCGGCCGGCCACTGCGGACAGGCCGGCTCCACCACCACCGGCGCCAACCAGGTGGCGCAGGGCACCTTCCAGGCCTCGATCTTCCCCGGCAACGACATGTCGTGGGTGGCCACTAACTCCAGTTGGACCGCGACCCCCTACGTCAACCAGAACGGCCAGAACCTCCAGGTCACCGGGTCCACCGTGGCGACGGTCGGCTCCTCGGTGTGCCGCTCGGGCTCGACGACCGGGTGGCACTGCGGCACCGTCCAGCAGCTGAACACGAGCGTGACGTACCAGGAGGGCACCGTCTCCGGTGTCACCCGCACGTCGGTGTGCGCCGAACCGGGTGACTCCGGCGGCTCCTTCATCTCCGGCAGCCAGGCGCAGGGGGTCACCTCGGGTGGGTCGGGCGACTGCACGAGTGGCGGGACGACCTACTTCCAACCGATCAACCCGATCCTGTCGAACTACGGCCTCACCCTGAAGACCACCGGCGACGACCCGGGCCCCGGCCCCGGCAACCCGGGCGGCACGTGGGCGGCCGGCACCGTCTACCAGCCCGGCGACACGGTCACCTACGGCGGCGCCACCTACCGCTGCCTCCAGGGCCACCAGGCCCAGCCCGGCTGGGAGCCCCCGAACGTCCCGGCCCTGTGGGCACGGGCCTGAGCCCGCCCCCGGCTCCCCTGCCCCACTGACAACCACGGCCACTGTCCGCCCGGGGGGCGGAAGCGGGCCCGAGGCCCCCACCCAGGGCGCCCCGGGCCCGCTCCCTCGTACGGGGCCCGGCACGATCAGGAGTGCTCGACCGTCTCGCCCTCAGGCACCTGGTAGCAGCCCGAGGTCACTTCGATACCGATGCTCGGGGTGACACGTTTGCTGTACGCCACGATCCAGACGCTCACCTTCCGGGAGTCGTTGTCAGCGACGAGGTTGAGGTTCTTGTTCGCGCTGGTGTCCCGGTACGACCGCTTGAGCACCCACCCGCCCGTACTCAGCTTCTTCTCCAGGTTCCTCATGGCTACGTCGTTGTCGGCGCCGGACTTCGGCTTGAAGTTCCACGGGTGGTAGACCTGGAAGTACCTACGGGGCTCCTTGCCCGGACAGGCCTTGACCCCCGGACCCGGCTGGGATGCACTTCCGGGAACGCCGACGAAGTCATAGATCTGGCTGGAGACGGCCTTCACCGAAGCAACTGCCTCATCGGTCGTGGCGGTGCCCGCGTCCGGAACGCCGGAGCCGGTTCCCTCCGACCCACCGGCGGCGGAGCTGGGGGCTGCTGCGGCGTTGTCATCCGTCATGTCACATCCACTGAGGAAAAAGCAGGCCAGTACGAAAGCGAGAGAGACGCCGCCCTGGCGACGCCGACGGGGACTGGAATACGGAGCGCGGAGCATGCAGGTCCTAGGGTGTCGTTCAGCAGGTCGGTGCCGATTCGATGTGCGTCTCTGCGATCGGGGTGTCAACGGGGGGCTGTGACGTCGCCGTACTCGCCGACCACGACCAGCGCCTGGTTCTTCAGGGCCGTCGTGTCTGCGTTCCAGTACTCGCTGTGGCCCTCCGATCCTTCGGTTCTTGTCGGGCCGCTGCCCTCGGTATGCGTGTTCATCTGGTGCGCGCCGAAGACGTCGTCGCTGGGGATGATGAACGTGCCACCGCCGAACTTCCACTGGCTGCCCCCGTGACCCCAGCGGCCGATGTCGGGGACGACGTCTCCGTCCGCTTCCTCGTTCCACACGTGGCCCGTGGGTACATCCATCTCGTCGGCCGAACCGACCTTGACTCCAGGGCTTCCCGCAAAGATCACGTCGTCTGCGCTGAGGTCGCCGGTCTGGGCCGCCGCCCCGACGAGGGTGGTGCCGTAGGAGTGACCGATGGCCGTGCGATGCGGATCTCCAGGGCCCGTGTGTGACACGTCGAGGCTGTCCATGAACTGCCGGTAAGCGGGCGCTCCGTCGTAAGCGTAATGTTCGAACGGGGCATCCTTGACGACGTCCTGCGGGGCGTCGTAACCGAGCCAGCTGATGGTCGACACGGACGCGTCCGGCGTGGCCTTCTGCGTCTGCCGCCACAACTGGGTCATCCGGTCGATGTCACCGCCGACCTTCCCGAGGTTCGAGGTCGTACCCGGTACGTACACCGCCTGATGCTGAGCAGTGTCCGGGTTACCGGTGGCCACGACGGCCCGGCCGTTGCCCTCGGGGCTGAAGCCGAGCAGGTACGCCTCGGGCAGTCCGCCTTCACCGGTCTGGTCGAACCGGGTTCGGATGGCATACATGCCTTCGAGCGACGAGTCCAGGTGCCGGTACTCGTCGCCGTACTTCTTGTCCCACTCCGTCCATTCGTCGGTGTGCACCTTCGACGCATACCCGCCCGCGCTGATCCACGTCCACTCGTTGACAGGTGGCTTCGGCATGGCATCGATCCGAAGCTGGTAATCGGCTTGCGTCTCGTCGAGCACCGTCCGATTCGCCCCGTCCCGCACCTTCGCCGGCAGCCCGTCCATCGAACCGATCGAGTCGGGGTGGACGGCCAGGTAGTCGGCGCGTTGGTCGTCGGTGAGGGCATGCCACCAGGCCGCGTTCTCTTTGGGGGTGCCGTGGCTGGGCGGGTGTGGGAGGGATTTCAGGTAGTCGCCGGCGCCCTTGAGTACGCCCTCGGTGTCCCTCCCGGCGTCCGCCCAGTCGTGCGCGGACACGGTGAGGTCGTCGTCGGCCTCCAGCGCGCGCAGCTTCGGCGCCCACTTCTCGTCGGCCTCGGTGGCCTCCCGGAGGGCGGTGGCGATGCGGTCGGCGATGTCCTGGGCGCGCCGGTAGTCGGGGTTCGGGTCGAAGGTGCCCGCCTGGCGGTTGATGGCAGCCACCGTGGCGTCCGTCGTGCCGACGGCCGAGCCGCCCTCGGGCGGCGCACCGTCGGTCTTGTCGCCGCCCGCCGGATAGGTCACCGAGCCGTCGGAGCCCACCGTGAAATCGGCCGCCCGCGCGTCCTCCAGCGCCGACACCAGCTTTTTCCTGGCCGTGTCCATCTCGTATGCGAAGGCGTCGAGCGCCGTGGCGACGAGCCCACACTCGACCTGGATGTAGTGGAAGTTCTGGGACAGCGCCTGGAGCTGCCCCTCCGCCGCGGTTGCGGCTTCGCCCTTCAGTGACTGCCGCATGCCCCGGGTGATCTGGTCGTCGATACGCTCCCTGGCTGACGAAGCCATGTCACTCGTGTTGCGGTATCCGTCGGCTGCGTCGGCGTACTCGGCCGGCTTGAGTGCCTTGAGCGTGGCGAGATCCATGACCGCGGGTCACTTCCCCCGGCCGCCGACGGCGGGCGTGTCCGCGTAGGCCGCCTTCAACCCGGCGATGTCGGCCGTGACCGCCTCGGCCTTGACCTGCTCCCATTCACTCCACGCCATGCGTGGCCCCCTCCCCGTGACTCTTCTCGTCGCCACCGTCGGAGCGTCGTGCCCACTTGCGGTGGTGATCGAGTACACCGTAGCGGGACCCGGTAGGGCGTCCACCACCCCCGATCGGATGGAGCCCCGCCGCCCCGGAGGAACGGACAAGCAAAAGGGCCCGTACGACCGAAGTCGTACGGGCCCTTCTGGTGCTCAGCTCACGTCAGTGCGCTGGTGCCACGGACCTGGGTCACTTGTTGATCTTGGTGACCTGGCCGGCGCCCACGGTGCGGCCACCCTCACGGATGGCGAACTTCAGGCCCTCTTCCATGGCGACGGGCTGGATGAGCTCCACCGTCATCTCGGTGTTGTCACCCGGCATGACCATCTCGGTGCCCTCGGGGAGGGTCACCACGCCGGTCACGTCCGTCGTACGGAAGTAGAACTGCGGGCGGTAGTTGTTGAAGAACGGCGTGTGGCGGCCGCCCTCGTCCTTGGACAGGATGTACGCCTGCGCCTCGAACTCGGTGTGCGGGGTGACCGAACCCGGCTTGATGATGACCTGGCCGCGCTCGACGTCCTCGCGCTTGATGCCACGGAGGAGCAGACCGACGTTCTCACCGGCCTGGCCCTCGTCGAGCAGCTTGCGGAACATCTCGATGCCGGTGACCGTGGTGGTGGTCTTCTCGGTCTTGATGCCGATGATGTCGACGGTCTCGTTGACCTTCAGGACACCACGCTCGATACGGCCGGTGACGACCGTACCGCGACCGGTGATCGTGAAGACGTCCTCGATCGGCATGAGGAACGGCTTGTCGACGTCGCGCTCCGGCTCCGGGATCGCGCTGTCGACGGCGGCCATGAGCTCCAGGACCGACTCGCCCCACTTGGCGTCGCCCTCGAGCGCCTTGAGCGCCGAGACCTTGACGACCGGAACCTCGTCGCCCGGGAACTCGTACTCGGAGAGGAGCTCACGCACCTCGAGCTCGACGAGCTCCAGGATCTCCTCGTCGTCCACCATGTCGGCCTTGTTCAGGGCGACGACGATGTACGGAACGCCGACCTGGCGGGCCAGGAGCACGTGCTCCTTGGTCTGCGGCATCGGGCCGTCGGTGGCGGCGACCACGAGGATCGCGCCGTCCATCTGCGCGGCACCGGTGATCATGTTCTTGATGTAGTCCGCGTGACCCGGGCAGTCGACGTGGGCGTAGTGACGCGCCTCCGTCTGGTACTCGACGTGCGCGATGGAGATGGTGATACCGCGCTGACGCTCCTCAGGAGCCTTGTCGATCTGGTCGAAGGCCGAGGCCTCGTTCAGGTCCGGGTACTTGTCGTGCAGCACCTTGGTAATGGCGGCCGTGAGGGTCGTCTTACCGTGGTCGATGTGACCGATGGTGCCGATGTTGACGTGCGGCTTAGTCCGCTCGAACTTCGCCTTCGCCACTGGGTTCCTCCTGTGGAGTGGTTCTGTACGCCTTACTTCATCGGCGCCAGGTGATCTTTGCTGGATGGCCCGGATCCCGGGGGCATTCCTCCCGCTTCGCTGCGGAAGAGGCGGAATGCCCCACGAGGCTCCGGAGTCAAGCCTACGGGCTGGAACTCTGGAGAGTTACTCGCCCTTGGCCTTCGCGATGATCTCCTCGGCGACGTTCCGGGGAACCTCGGCGTAGGAGTCGAACTGCATCGAGTAGCTCGCGCGACCCGACGTCTTGCTGCGGAGGTCTCCGACGTAGCCGAACATCTCCGAGAGGGGCACGAGGCCCTTCACGACACGGGCACCGGCCCGCTCCTCCATGGCCTGGATCTGGCCACGGCGGGAGTTGATGTCGCCGATGACCTCACCCATGTAGTCCTCGGGCGTGGTGACCTCGACGGCCATCATCGGCTCGAGCAGCACGGGGCTGGCCTTGCGCGCGGCCTCCTTGAAGGCCTGCGAACCGGCGATCTTGAACGCCAGCTCGGAGGAGTCGACCTCGTGGTAGCCACCGTCGATGAGGATGACGCGCACGCCCGTCATCTCGTAGCCCGCGAGGATGCCGAACTGCATGGCTTCCTGCGCACCGGCGTCGACCGAGGGGATGTACTCCTTCGGGATGCGGCCACCGGTGACCTTGTTGACGAACTCGTACGAGGTGTCGCCGCCCTCGATGGGCTCGATCGCGATCTGCACCTTGGCGAACTGACCGGTACCACCGGTCTGCTTCTTGTGGGTGTAGTCCACGCGCTCGACGGCCTTGCGGATCGTCTCGCGGTAGGCGACCTGCGGCTTGCCGACGTTGGCCTCGACCTTGAACTCGCGCTTCATGCGGTCGACGAGGACCTCGAGGTGAAGCTCGCCCATACCGCCGATGACGGTCTGGCCGGTCTCCTCGTTGGTGTGCACCTGGAAGGAGGGGTCCTCCTCCGCGAGACGCTGGATGGCGACACCCAGCTTCTCCTGGTCACCCTTGGACTTGGGCTCGATCGCGACCTCGATGACCGGCGCCGGGAAGTCCATGGACTCCAGGATGACCGGGTTCTTCTCGTCCGCGAGCGTCTCACCGGTGGTGGTCTGCTTCAGGCCCATGACGGCGACGATGTCGCCGGCGCCCACCGACTCGATCTCCTCACGCTTGTTGGCGTGCATGCGGTAGATCTTGCCGATGCGCTCCTTGCGGCCCTTGACGGAGTTCAGCACGGCGGTGCCGGACTCCAGACGGCCGGAGTACACGCGGACGAAGGTGAGCTTGCCGAGGTGCGGGTCGCTCATGATCTTGAACGCCAGCGCGGCCAGCGGCTCGTCCTCCGACGGCTTGCGCTTGACGACGACCTCGGGGTCCTTGACGTCGTGGCCCTCGATGGCCTCGACGTCGAGCGGGGTCGGCAGGTAGCGCACGACCGCGTCGAGCAGGGGCTGGACGCCCTTGTTCTTGAACGCGGTGCCGCAGAAGACCGGGGTGACCGTGGTCTCGCTGGACTTGCCGGACGCGATGGTGATGCGACGGATCGCGGCGTACAGCTGCTCCTCGGTGGGCTCCTGGCCCTCCAGGTACAGCTCCATCAGCTCTTCGTCGTTCTCGGCGACGGCCTCGACCAGCTTGCCGCGCCACTCGGCGGCGGCCTCGGTGTGCGTGTCCGGGATGTCGACGACGTCGTACATCTCGCCCTTGGCCGCCTCGGCGGACCACACGAGCGCCTTCATGCGGACCAGGTCCACGACGCCCTTGAAGTCGGCCTCGGCACCGATCGGCAGCTGCATGACCAGCGGCTGCGCACCCAGGCGGTCGCTGATCATGTCGACGCAGCGGTGGAACTCGGCACCGGTGCGGTCCAGCTTGTTCACGAAGCAGATGCGCGGCACGCCGTAACGGTCGGCCTGACGCCACACCGTCTCGGACTGCGGCTCGACACCGGCGACACCGTCGAACACCGTCACGGCACCGTCGAGCACACGCAGGGAGCGCTCCACCTCGACGGTGAAGTCGACGTGACCCGGGGTGTCGATGATGTTGATGGTGTAGTCGTTGTCCTCGAGCGGCCAGTGGCAGGTGGTCGCAGCAGACGTGATCGTGATGCCACGCTCCTGCTCCTGCTCCATCCAGTCCATGGTGGCAGCGCCGTCGTGGACCTCACCGATCTTGTACGAAACGCCGGTGTAGAACAGGATCCGCTCGGTGGTGGTCGTCTTGCCCGCGTCGATGTGGGCCATGATCCCGATGTTGCGGACCTTGGCCAGGTCAAGTGAAGTGGTAGCCATAAGGCTTCAGTCTTCTCTCGGTCTCGATGTGGGTAGCGACTACCAGCGGTAGTGCGCGAAGGCCTTGTTGGACTCGGCCATCTTGTGCGTGTCCTCGCGCTTCTTCACAGCGGCACCGAGGCCGTTGGAGGCGTCGAGGAGCTCGTTGAGCAGACGCTCGGTCATGGTCTTCTCGCGACGGGCGCGGGAGTAACCGACCAGCCAGCGCAGCGCGAGCGTGTTGGCGCGACCGGGCTTGACCTCGATCGGGACCTGGTACGTCGCACCACCGACACGGCGGGACTTGACCTCGAGGGTCGGCTTGATGTTCTCCAGCGCGCGCTTCAGCGTGATGATCGGGTCGTTGCCCGTCTTCTCACGCAGACCCTCCATGGCGCCGTAGACGATGCGCTCGGCGGTGGAGCGCTTGCCGTTGAGCAGCACCTTGTTGATCAGCGACGTGACCAGAGGAGAACCGTAGACCGGGTCGATGATGACCGGGCGCTTCGGGGCGGGGCCCTTACGAGGCATTCTTACTTCTCCTTCTTGGCGCCGTAACGGCTGCGGGCCTGCTTGCGGTTCTTGACACCCTGGGTGTCGAGCGAACCGCGGATGATCTTGTAGCGAACACCCGGCAGGTCCTTCACACGGCCGCCGCGCACGAGCACGATGGAGTGCTCCTGCAGGTTGTGTCCCTCACCCGGAATGTAAGCGGTGACCTCGATGCCGCTGGTCAGACGCACACGCGCGACCTTACGCAGGGCCGAGTTCGGCTTCTTCGGGGTGGTCGTGAACACACGCGTGCAGACGCCACGGCGCTGGGGCGAACCCTCGAGTGCCGGCGTCTTGTTCTTCTCGACCTTGTCCTGCCGGCCCTTACGGACCAGCTGCTGGATCGTAGGCACTACTTCTCCGGTTTCTGTGTGCCGATGGGTACAGCTAACCTGGAACGTCGCCGACCCACGCGGTCGGGTGTGTCGAATCCGGCGGATCTCCGCCGCGAGGCGGAAACAAGCGCAGATTGCGGTGGCCTATGACGGCTCCCTGGCGGTTGAAGGCACGCACGAGAGCCAGGGCACACCCCAGGCACAAGGTCTGAGCGTACCTATCGCATTCGCTGCGGTCAAAACAAATGGGCGGGACGGCCACCCGCGCCCGTTCCGTACCACTTTCAGCCACTTCCCGCATGCGGTGCGTCACGGGCCCGGCGCGCCGTTCCCCGCCGCGCCGGGGCGGGCGGCACCGGAGCCGCCGGCGTCGGCAGCCGGCCCCGGCAGCCGGGGGCCCGCTGCTGGTCCGCTGCTGGTCCGGCAGGACCTTCACGGCCTTCAGCACGTCCGCGGCGCCCCGGCCGGATGGCTGGAAGCCGCAGCGGCCTGCGCGGGGCGGCGCGGTCCGACAGGCGCCATAGCGGCCCGCACCAGACCCTCGCAGAGCATCCCTCGGCTCCCACCGCCCCCACACGCGCCGAAGGGCGGCCACCCCGTCGGGGTGACCGCCCTTCGGTCATGCGATCGCTCGCTTACTGGTTGTACGGACCGTAGTCGTAGTCCTCCAGCGGAACGGCCTGGCCGGAGCCCGTGCCGAACGGCGAGTAGTCGATGTCGTCGTAGCCGACGGCCGAGTACATCGCGGCCTTGGCCTCCTCGGTCGGCTCGACCCGGATGTTGCGGTAGCGGGACAGACCCGTACCGGCCGGGATGAGCTTACCGATGATGACGTTCTCCTTGAGGCCGATGAGGCTGTCGGACTTGGCGTTGATCGCCGCGTCCGTCAGGACTCGGGTCGTCTCCTGGAAGGAGGCGGCCGACAGCCAGGATTCCGTCGCCAGCGAGGCCTTGGTGATACCCATGAGCTGCGGACGACCGGAGGCCGGGTGACCGCCCTCCTGGACCACACGACGGTTCTCGTGCTCGAACTTCGAGCGCTCGACCAGCTCGCCGGGCAGCAGCTCGGCGTCGCCGGACTCGATGATCGTCACGCGGCGGAGCATCTGCCGGATGATGATCTCGATGTGCTTGTCGTGGATCGACACACCCTGCGAGTTGTAGACCTTCTGGACCTCGCCGACCAGGTGGACCTGGACGGCACGCTGACCCAGAATGCGCAGCACGTCGTGCGGGTTGGTGGCACCCACGGTGAGCTTCTGGCCCACCTCGACGTGGTCGCCCTCGCCGACCAGCAGACGGGCGCGCTTCGAGATCGGGTACGCCGTCTCGTCGCTGCCGTCGTCCGGCGTGACGACGATCTTCTTGGTCTTCTCGGTCTCCTCGATCCGGATGCGGCCGGAGGCCTCGGAGATCGGGGCGACACCCTTCGGGGTACGGGCCTCGAAGAGCTCGACGACACGGGGCAGACCCTGGGTGATGTCGTCACCGGCCACACCACCGGTGTGGAAGGTACGCATCGTCAGCTGGGTACCGGGCTCACCGATGGACTGGGCGGCGATGATGCCGACCGCCTCACCGATGTCGACCAGCTTGCCGGTGGCGAGCGAACGGCCGTAGCACATCGCGCAGGTGCCGACGGCGGACTCGCAGGTCAGGACCGAGCGGGTCTTGACCTCCTCGACGCCGTGCTTGACCAGCTCGTCGATGAGCACGTCACCGAGGTCGGTACCGGCCGGGGCCAGCACCTTGCCGTCGACGACGATGTCCTCGGCGAGGCAGCGCGCGTACACGGACGTCTCGACGTCCTCGGCCTTGCGCAGCACGCCGTCGGCGCCGCGCTCCGCGATGTGCAGCTTGAGGCCGCGCTCGGTGCCGCAGTCCTCCTCGCGGATGATGACGTCCTGCGAGACGTCCACCAGACGACGGGTGAGGTAACCCGAGTCGGCGGTACGCAGGGCGGTGTCCGCCAGACCCTTACGGGCACCGTGCGTGGAGATGAAGTACTCCAGCACGGACAGGCCCTCACGGAACGACGCCTTGATCGGACGCGGGATCGTCTCGTTCTTCGCGTTCGACACCAGACCACGCATACCGGCGATCTGACGCATCTGCATCATGTTGCCTCGTGCACCCGAGTTCACCATCATGAAGATCGGGTTGGTCTTCGGGAAGTTGTCGTTCATCGCCTCGGCGACCTCGTTGGTCGCCTGGGTCCAGATCTGGATGAGCTCCTGCGTGCGCTCTTCCTTGGTGATCAGACCGCGCTCGTACTGCTTCTGGACCTTCTCGTCCTTGGCCTCGTAGCCGGCGACGATCTCCTTCTTCGCGTCGGGGACGACGACGTCGGAGATGGCGACGGTGACGCCGGAGCGGGTGGCCCAGAAGAAGCCGGACGCCTTCAGGTTGTCGAGCGTCGCCGCCACGATGACCTTCGGGTACCGCTCGGCGAGGTCGTTGACGATCTCGGAGAGCTGCTTCTTGCCGACCTCGTAGTCGACGAACGGGTAGTCCTCGGGCAGCAGCTCGTTGAAGAGCGCGCGGCCCAGCGTCGTCTGGAGGCGGAAGGTGTCACCCTGCTGCCACTCCGGCTCGCCCTCCTCGCGCGCCGGCGGGGTCCAGCCGCGCGGCGGGATGGTGCCCACCGGGAAGCGGATGTCCACCTTCGACTGCAGCGACAGCTCGCCGGCGTCGAACGCCATGATCGCCTCGGCCGCGGAGCCGAAGGACCGGCCCTCGCCCTTGACGTTGCGCATCTCGCCGTCGGTGGTGAGGAAGAACAGACCGAGGACCATGTCCTGGGTCGGCATCGTCACCGGACGGCCGTCGGCGGGCTTGAGGATGTTGTTCGAGGACAGCATCAGGATGCGGGCCTCGGCCTGCGCCTCCGCGGACAGCGGCAGGTGCACGGCCATCTGGTCACCGTCGAAGTCCGCGTTGAACGCGGTGCACACGAGCGGGTGGATCTGGATGGCCTTGCCCTCGACCAGCTGCGGCTCGAAGGCCTGGATGCCGAGGCGGTGCAGCGTGGGCGCACGGTTCAGCAGCACCGGGTGCTCGGCGATGACCTCTTCGAGGACGTCGTACACGACCGTGCGGCCGCGCTCGACCATGCGCTTGGCGCTCTTGATGTTCTGCGCGTGGTTCAGGTCGACCAGGCGCTTCATCACGAACGGCTTGAACAGCTCCAGCGCCATGGCCTTCGGCAGACCGCACTGGTGCAGCTTGAGCTGCGGGCCGACGACGATGACGGAACGCGCCGAGTAGTCGACTCGCTTGCCGAGCAGGTTCTGACGGAAGCGGCCCTGCTTGCCCTTGAGCATGTCGGACAGCGACTTCAGCGGACGGTTGCCGGGGCCCGTGACCGGGCGGCCGCGGCGGCCGTTGTCGAAGAGCGCGTCGACGGCCTCCTGGAGCATGCGCTTCTCGTTGTTCACGATGATCTCGGGCGCGCCGAGGTCGAGAAGCCGCTTCAGGCGGTTGTTGCGGTTGATGACACGGCGGTACAGGTCGTTCAGGTCGGAGGTCGCGAAGCGGCCACCGTCCAGCTGCACCATCGGACGCAGGTCCGGCGGGATGACCGGGACGCAGTCCAGGACCATGCCCTTGGGGCTGTTGGAGGTCTGCAGGAACGCGGAGACGACCTTCAGCCGCTTCAGGGCGCGGGTCTTCTTCTGGCCCTTGCCGGTGCGGATGATCTCGCGGAGCTTCTCGGCCTCCTCGTCGAGGTCGAAGGACTCCAGGCGCTTCTGCAGCGCCGCGGCACCCATCGAACCGTCGAAGTAGGTGCCGAAGCGGTCGCGCAGCTCGCGGTAGAGCAGCTCGTCGCCCTCCAGGTCCTGGACCTTGAGGTTCTTGAACCGGGTCCACACCTCGTCGAGACGGTCGATCTCGCGCTGCGCGCGGTCGCGCAGCTGCTTCATCTCACGCTCGGCACCCTCGCGCACCTTGCGGCGCACGTCGGCCTTGGCGCCCTCGGCCTCCAGCTCGGCCAGGTCGGTCTCGAGCTTCTTGGCGCGGGCCTCCAGGTCGGCGTCGCGGCGGTTCTCGACCTGCTGGCGCTCGACGGAGACGTGGGCCTCCAGCGAGGGCAGGTCGCGGGTGCGGCGCTCCTCGTCGACGTACGTGATCATGTACGCCGCGAAGTAGATGACCTTCTCCAGGTCCTTCGGGGCGAGGTCGAGCAGGTAGCCCAGGCGCGACGGGACGCCCTTGAAGTACCAGATGTGGGTGACGGGGGCGGCCAGCTCGATGTGGCCCATCCGCTCACGGCGCACCTTGGCACGCGTGACCTCGACGCCACAGCGCTCGCAGATGATGCCCTTGAAGCGGACGCGCTTGTACTTGCCGCAGTAGCACTCCCAGTCCCGGGTGGGGCCGAAGATCTTCTCGCAGAAGAGCCCGTCCTTTTCCGGCTTGAGGGTGCGGTAGTTGATGGTCTCGGGCTTCTTGACCTCGCCGTGGCTCCACTGACGGATGTCGTCAGCGGTGGCCAGACCGATCCGGAGCTCATCGAAGAAGTTGACGTCGAGCACTATGCGTCAATCCCTCTCAGGGTTGTAAGTCTGTGGTCTGAAACGGGGGCCTGGGGGTCGGCAGGGGCCTCACTCATCGGCGAGGCCCCTGCCGGACTCCCGTCAGACCTCTTCGACGCTGCTCGGCTCGCGCCGGGACAGGTCGATGCCGAGCTCCTCCGCGGCGCGGAAGACATCCTCGTCGGTGTCACGCATCTCGATGGACATGCCGTCCGAGGACAGCACCTCCACGTTGAGGCACAGGGACTGCATCTCCTTGATGAGCACCTTGAAGGACTCGGGGATGCCGGGCTCAGGGATGTTCTCGCCCTTGACGATGGCCTCGTAGACCTTCACGCGGCCGGTGACGTCGTCGGACTTGATGGTCAGCAGCTCCTGGAGGGCGTACGCGGCGCCGTAAGCCTCCAGCGCCCACACCTCCATCTCACCGAAGCGCTGGCCACCGAACTGGGCCTTACCACCCAGCGGCTGCTGGGTGATCATCGAGTACGGACCGGTCGAGCGGGCGTGCAGCTTGTCGTCGACCAGGTGGTGCAGCTTCAGGATGTACATGTAGCCGACCGAGATCGGGTCCGGGAACGGCTCACCGCTGCGGCCGTCGAACAGCCGCGCCTTGCCGGTCGGGAGCACCATGCGCTCGCCGTCCCGGTTCGGGATGGTGTGCTGCAGCAGACCCGCCAGCTCGTCCTCGCGGGCACCGTCGAAGACGGGGGTCGCGACGTTGGTGCCGGGGTCGACCTGGTCGGCGCCGATCACCTGGAGGCGCTGCGCCCACTCCTCCGCGAGGCCGGAGACGTCCCAGCCGCGGCTGGCGAGCCAGCCGAGGTGGATCTCCAGGACCTGTCCCGGGTTCATTCGGGACGGGACACCCAGCGGGTTGAGGATGATGTCGACCGGGGTGCCGTCCTCCAGGAACGGCATGTCCTCGATCGGGTTGATCTTGGAGATGACGCCCTTGTTGCCGTGGCGGCCGGCGAGCTTGTCACCGTCGGTGATCTTGCGCTTCTGCGCGACGTACACGCGCACCAGCTGGTTCACACCGGGGGGAAGCTCGTCGCCCTCCTCGCGGTCGAAGACGCGCACACCGATGACCTTGCCGGTCTCGCCGTGCGGCACCTTCAGCGAGGTGTCGCGGACCTCACGGGCCTTCTCGCCGAAGATCGCGCGCAGCAGGCGCTCCTCGGGGGTCAGCTCGGTCTCGCCCTTGGGCGTGACCTTGCCGACCAGGATGTCGCCGGCGATGACCTCGGCGCCGATGCGGATGATGCCGCGCTCGTCGAGGTCGGCGAGGACCTCCTCGGAGACGTTCGGGATGTCCCGGGTGATCTCCTCGGGGCCGAGCTTGGTGTCACGGGCGTCGACCTCGTGCTCCTCGATGTGGATCGAGGAGAGGACGTCGTCCTGCACGAGGCGCTGCGACAGGATGATCGCGTCCTCGTAGTTGTGACCCTCCCACGGCATGAACGCGACCAGCAGGTTCTTGCCGAGCGCCATCTCGCCGTTCTCGGTGGCCGGACCGTCGGCGAGGACCTGGCCCTCGATGACGCGGTCACCCTCGTTGACGATGACCTTCTGGTTGACCGAGGTGCCCTGGTTGGAGCGGGCGAACTTGTGCAGGCGGTACGTGATGTACGTGCCGTCGTCGTTGGCGGTGGTGATGTAGTCGGCGGAGACCTCCTGGACCACACCCGCCTTCTCGGCCTTGACCACGTCGCCGGCGTCGACCGCGGAGCGGTACTCCATGCCGGTGCCGACGAGCGGGGCCTCGCTCTTGATGAGCGGAACGGCCTGGCGCATCATGTTCGCGCCCATGAGGGCACGGTTGGCGTCGTCGTGCTCCAGGAACGGGATCATGGCGGTCGCGACCGACACCATCTGGCGCGGCGAGACGTCCATGTAGTCGACGTCCTCGGGGCTGACGTAGTCGACCTCGCCGCCGCGGCGGCGCACCAGGACGCGCGCCTCGGCGAACCGCAGGTCGTCGCCGAGCGTGGCGTTGGCCTGCGCGATGACGAAGCGGTCCTCCTCGTCGGCGGTCAGGTAGTCGACCTCGTCGGTGACCTGGCCGTCGACGACCTTGCGGTACGGGGTCTCGACGAAACCGAACGCGTTGACCCGGCCGTAGGAGGCGAGCGAGCCGATCAGACCGATGTTCGGGCCTTCGGGCGTCTCGATCGGGCACATGCGGCCGTAGTGCGACGGGTGCACGTCACGGACCTCGAAGCCGGCCCGCTCACGGGAGAGACCACCGGGGCCGAGCGCCGACAGGCGGCGCTTGTGGGTGAGCCCCGACAGCGGGTTGTTCTGGTCCATGAACTGCGACAGCTGGCTGGTGCCGAAGAACTCCTTGATGGAGGCGACGACCGGCCGGATGTTGATCAGGGTCTGCGGCGTGATCGCCTCGACGTCCTGGGTCGTCATGCGCTCGCGCACGACGCGCTCCATACGGGCGAGACCCGTACGGACCTGGTTCTGGATCAGCTCGCCGACGCTGCGCAGACGGCGGTTGCCGAAGTGGTCGATGTCGTCGGTCTCGACGACGATCGTGCCGCCGTTGTCCCCGGCGGTCTCGGTCTCACCGGCGTGCAGCTTCACCAGGTACTTGATCGTCGAGATGATGTCCTCGACGGTCAGGATGCCCGCGTCCAGCGGAGCGTCCGCACCCAGCTTCTTGTTGACCTTGTAGCGGCCGACCTTGGCGAGGTCGTAGCGCTTGGGGTTGAAGTAGAGGTTCTCGAGCAGCGTCTGCGCGGCCTCGCGCGTGGGGGGCTCGCCCGGACGCAGCTTGCGGTAGATGTCGAGGAGCGCGTCGTCCTGGCCCTGGGTGTGGTCCTTCTCCAGGGTGGCGCGCATCGACTCGTACTCGCCGAACTCCTCGAGGATCTGCTCGTTGGTCCAGCCGAGCGCCTTCAGCAGTACGGTGACCGACTGCTTGCGCTTGCGGTCGATGCGGACACCGACCATGTCGCGCTTGTCGATCTCCATCTCCAGCCAGGCACCCCGGGACGGGATGATCTTGGCGGAGAAGATGTCCTTGTCGGACGTCTTGTCGATGCTCGAGTCGAAGTAGACGCCGGGCGAGCGGACCAGCTGCGAGACGACGACACGCTCGGTGCCGTTGATGACGAAGGTGCCCTTGTTCGTCATGAGCGGGAAGTCGCCCATGAAGACCGTCTGGGACTTGATCTCGCCGGTCTCGTTGTTGGTGAACTCGGCCGTGACGAAGAGCGGGGCGGCGTACGTGAAGTCGCGCTCCTTGCACTCGTCGATGCTGTTCTTCGGGGGCTCGAAGCGGTGGTCGCGGAACGTCAGCGACATCGACCCGGAGAAGTCCTCGATCGGGGAGATCTCCTCGAAGATCTCCTCCAGACCGGACTTGGTGGGGACGTCCTGACCGGACTCCAGAGCCGCCTCGACGCGAGCCTTCCACGCGTCGTTGCCGAGCAGCCAGTCGAAGCTCTCGGTTTGCAGCGCGAGAAGGTTCGGAACCTCGAGGGGCTCCTTGATCTTTGCAAAGGAGATGCGCAGCGGGGCGGTGCTGGCAGCATTGTTCGTATTCGCGGTCGAGGCATTGCGCGAGGCGGCCAAGAGGGGGTCCTTCCGAGGGCTCGGACTCACTACGCGCGTACCGGCCCCTCTTCCGCGCACCGGGACAGACGGTTCTGAAATGACCAAGAGGCCAGGTCAGGTGCGGTCCGGTCGTCGATGCTCGGGCGAGGGCATGCCCCTGGTGACGGGCAGGGGACAGCTAACAGGCAGCGCAAAGGGTCAGTGTAGCCACTTGGCCCACTGATGTCCAGTGCCGGTTTTCCGGAACCCTCGTCGTCGTCACCGCCTACGGCCTGCCACCCTCAACGCACGTTGATACTGCCCTCTTCGCCGTCGATCCATGCCTCGGATTCGGATCGTTGTGACGACGCGTCCTGAGAATTGCGCGCTGCGTGCGGTTCGTCAAGGCCCCCTATACCCGAACCGGATGCTGCCATCGTCACTCGCGGCCAGTCTCCGGGGGCCTCTCGAGGCCGAACGAAGATCACCATACCCCTCCCCGTCACGGGTGCAAGGCCGCCACAGCCACCCCCCGGGAACGCCGAAGAGCGACCACCCGGATGGATGATCGCTCTTCGGTGCGTTCGCGTTACAGCCCTGTCAGGCCGCGTTCAGCGCGCAGGAGAGTCCGCAGGGGACTCGTCGGGTCACTTGACCTCGACGGAGGCGCCGGCGCCCTCGAGGGACTCCTTGGCCTTGTCCGCGGCCTCCTTGTTGACCTTCTCCAGGACGGGCTTCGGCGCACCGTCGACCAGGTCCTTGGCCTCCTTCAGGCCGAGGGAGGTCAGCTCGCGCACGACCTTGATGACCTGGATCTTCTTGTCGCCGGCACCGGTGAGGATGACGTCGAACTCGTCCTTCTCCTCGACGGCCTCGGCGGCGCCACCAGCGGCACCACCGGCGACGACGACCGGCGCGGCGGCGGCGGCGGTGACGTCGAACTTCTCCTCGAAGGCCTTCACGAACTCGGAGAGCTCGATGAGGGTCATCTCCTCGAACTGGGCGAGGAGGTCTTCCTGGGTGAGCTTCGCCATGATGGGCGATCCTTCCACTGATTCGGCAGGTGCCGGATGTACTGGGTGTGGCGGGCGTACGTCGGCCCGCTGCGACCCGTGCCGCCTAGACGGCCAGGGTCAGAAAGCGAGCCGAGTTACTCGGCACCGCCCTGCTCGTCCCGCTTGGCACGAAGAGCGTCCACGGTGCGGACGAGCTTCGAGGGAAGCGCCTGGAAGAGCGAAGCAGCCTGGGACTGCTTGCCCTTGAAGGCACCCGCCAGCTTGGAGAGCAGAACCTCGCGGGACTCGAGGTCCGCAAGCTTCTTGATCTCGTCGGCGGACAGCGCCTTGCCGTCAAGGACACCGCCCTTGATGACGAGATTCGGGTTGTCCTTGGCGAAGTCACGGAGACCCTTCGCCGACTCCACCGGGTCACCGGTGACGAAGGCGACAGCCGTCGGACCGTTGAACAGGTCGTCCAGCGTGGTGATCCCGGCCTCGTTGGCCGCAATCTTGGTCAGCGTGTTCTTCACCACGGCGTACTGGGCGTTCTCACCGAGCGAACGGCGCAGCGTCTTGAGCTGCGCCACGGTGAGACCGCGGTACTCGGTCAGCACGGCAGCGCTGGAGTTGCGGAACTGCTCCGTCAACTCCGCCACTGCGGCAGCCTTGTCGGGCCTCGCCATAGAGCCTCGGCCTCCTTCCGGGTGATTCTGACCGCGCGGACCCGAAGGAGGACTGGGGAAAACGAAACGCCCCGGCGCAGGCGCTCGGGGCGGACTCGACCGGCCGCACGCATACCTCGGGCATGCGCACTCCGGGAGTACTTCCACAGTCACCTGCGCGGGTCGTCCGCAGTTTCAGCGGATCCTTCGGCCACCGCGCCCTCATGAGAGCGCACGGCAACGACCAGCGGTCTTTGGCTTCCGTAGGAGAGTACGGGAACGGGCCGCCGCGGAGCAAATCCGCCCCGGCGGCGCACGCTCAGCCCTGGCCGCCGCCCTTCATCATCTCGGCCAGGTCGGCGACCTGGCCGGCCGGCGGCGCGGTGACCTTCACGGGCTTGTTCGTGTCCAGGAAGGTGATGGTCATGTCCAGCGGGCCCTTGGTGGCGTCGCCGCGCATGCGGAACTGCTTGGTGTGGTCCTGGCCGTCGATCCAGGCGTCCATGGTGACCTTGTCGACGCCCATCTGCTTGTACTGCGCGAGGCTCTTCTCCCGGGTCTTGGCGGCCTCCGGGCTCTCGCCCTTCTGGGGCTTGCCGAGATCGGAGAGGGCGACGGTGCCCGCGTAGTGCGTGGTGGCGACGCCGTCCACGGACTCGGAGCCGACCTTGTGCAGGTCCTTGGCCCCGGTGAGGAAGGTGGACTCGGTCGCCGGATTCTGGTCGGCCTGGGCGGCGCCGCTGCCCAGCTGGTCCATCTGCTTGCCCGCACCCGTCGAGGACAGGTCGAACTTCAGCCAGCTCTTGCCGCCCATCTCCTTGGCCGCCTCGGCGCCGCCGTTGAGGTACATGACCTTGTCGACGAGACGGATCTCCACGGAGCCGGCGGAGGCCTGGTCGGGCAGCGTCATCTTCATGTCCATGGCCACCGTGGGCTTCATCTGCATCTGCGCCTCCGCCTTGACGCGGCCCTGCTCGGGGACCTGGCCGGTCATGCGGTAGTGCAGGGAGGTGATCGCCTGCGAGTTCTCGGCCGCCTTGGCGACGGCCGCCGCGGGCGTGAGCCGGGGCGACTCGGCGGCGGACCCGCCCTTCCCCGTGTCCTTCGCGCCGTCCTTCGAGTCCCCTCCCGAACAGCCCACCGCGCCCGCGGCGAGGAGCAGTGCGGCCACGGAGGCCGTCAGGGCCCTGCGGCCCGTGAGGGCGCGCGCGGGCGTGCGGGGCGCGGCGGGCGTACGTACAGAGGTGTCCATGGTTCCCCCCAGGGAGCAGACGGTTCTCACACAGCTGGGACGTGAGCCTATCCGAGCCGTGTTCTGGTCGTCTTGGGTGTTTCTTGACCCGGATCGGGCGTTTCCTGACTCAGGACCTGCCGGCGCCGGCGCCCTGGGACGCCATCAGCTCCTTGAAGTCCGCCGTGTCGCTCTTCGGCGGCGCGGCGACCGAGACCTTCACCCCGTAGTCGCGGTAGGTGGCGGTGCTGGTCATGGCGCCGTTCGTCGTGTCGGCCGTCTCGACCTTCTTGACCAGCAGGTTCTGGTCGTTGACCCAGAGGTCGACGGTGTCCGTGGTGATGCCGGACCTGCTCAGCTGCCGCTTCATGTCGGCGAGCTGGGCGGCGGTGAGGCTGTGGCTGCTGCGGGCGGCGATGTCCGCCACGTTCACGGTGCCGTGGTAGTGCGTGGTGTGCTCGCCCGCGATCCGCTCCTCGCCGGCCTTCCTCACGTCGCCGGAGGCCAGGAGCAGTTTCACGGACTGGTTCGGCGTGTTGTTCTGCATCTGGTCCTTGAGGTACGCGCCGGAGCCGCCGCCGAGCTTGGCGAGGTCCTCGTAGCCGTACCGCAGCCAGTGCTTGCCACCGCTCGCCTGCTCGGCGAACTTCTCGCCCATCCGGGCGTAGTAGGCGTCGGGCAGGTAGCGGGCCTGCATCGACGTGGTCCCCGTGGCGCGCATCGTGTCGGCCACGGTGCCGCCGGTGTAGGTGAGCGTGAGCGCACCGGACAGGCCGTGGGCCCAGGTGAGGGTGCCGCTCCCCTTCATCGACATCAGCGTGCCCATGCTGACCGTCATGTCGACACGGGCGGAGTCCGCCTTGTCGGTGGAGGCGGCGGCGGTGCGCAGGGCCGTCAGCGGGCTGACGTGCGTGACGCCGCCCTGTCCTGCCCGCGAGGCCGCCTTCCCGTCCTTGCCCGAAGCCCCCGAGCCGCTTCCCGAGCCGCAGGCGGCCACACCCGCCAGCGCGGCCGTCACCGCGATCGCGAGCGTCGTACGGCGCACGGTCGTGCTCTTCATTCGTCCCCACCCCTATGCGGTTGCTGTGCCCGGCACGCTAGCGCAGGCCACCGACAGCCGTCCGGACGGGCGGACGGTTCGGGCCGCGCGGACCGGACCGGTCACCGGGCCCGGACCAGTGCGGGGGCCCGGTGAAAGGGACGAGCCCCGCACCTTTGAAGGTTGCGGGGCTCGTCGCCGACCTGTGCGAGCCGAAGGGCTCAGACCGCGGCCGGGTCCTCCTCGACGAGGAGGTTGCGGGTGCGGTTCGGGTCCAGCTGGATGCCGGGGCCCATCGTGGTGCTGAGGGCGGCCTTCTTGATGTAGCGGCCCTTGGCGGCGGACGGCTTCAGACGGAGGATCTCCTCCAGCGCGGCGCCGTAGTTCTCCACCAGCTTGTCGTCCTCGAAGGACGTCTTGCCGATGATGAAGTGCAGGTTCGAGTGCTTGTCGACGCGGAACTCGATCTTGCCGCCCTTGATCTCGGTCACAGCCTTGGCGGTGTCCGGGGTCACGGTGCCGGTCTTCGGGTTCGGCATCAGACCACGCGGGCCGAGGACGCGGCCGAGGCGGCCGACCTTGCCCATGAGGTCCGGGGTGGCGACGACGGCGTCGAAGTCCAGACGGCCCTTCGCCACCTCGTCGATCAGCTCGTCGGCGCCGACGATGTCGGCGCCCGCGGCACGCGCGGCCTCGGCACGGTCACCGGTCGCGAAGACCAGGACCCGGGCGGTCTTGCCGGTGCCGTGCGGGAGGTTCACGGTGCCACGGACCATCTGGTCGGCCTTGCGCGGGTCGACACCCAGGCGGAAGGCGACCTCGACGGTGCCGTCGAACTTGGTCGTGGAGGTCTCCTTGGCGAGACGGACGGCCTCGAGCGGGGCGTACAGCTTCTCCCGGTCGACCTTGGCGTCCGCAGCGCGGAGAGCCTTGCTGCGCTTGCTCACAACTGCTCCTGTGGGTTCTGAAAGGAGTCGTGGTACGGGCCGAGCAGGCCCTGCCACGGTTCTACGAGGATGTGACGGAGGCTGGGGTTCAGCCCTCGACCGTGATGCCCATGGAGCGGGCGGTGCCGGCGATGATCTTCGACGCGGCGTCCAGGTCGTTGGCGTTGAGGTCGGGCAGCTTGGTCTGGGCGATCTCGCGGACCTGCGCCTCAGTGATCTTGGCGACCTTGGTCTTGTGCGGCTCGCCGGAGCCCTTCTCCACGCCCGCGGCCTTGAGGATCATCTTGGCGGCCGGCGGGGTCTTGGTGATGAAGGTGAAGGAGCGGTCCTCGTAGACCGTGATCTCCACCGGGATGACCCAGCCGCGCTGCGACTCGGTCGCGGCGTTGTAGGCCTTGCAGAACTCCATGATGTTGACGCCGTGCTGGCCCAGCGCCGGGCCGACCGGCGGGGCCGGGTTCGCCGCACCGGCGTTGATCTGGAGCTTGATGAGCCCCGTGACCTTCTTCTTCTTGGGAGGCATAGCTCTCCGGGTCCTTTCGGTTCGGGTCCTGCCCGCGCTCGGGGACCACCCGGACGCAGGCATACCGCACAACGATAACGGGTATAGATGCGCGGCTGAAAACCGAGCAGGTCAGGCGGTCGCCGAGCGCTCGCCTGACCTGCACGGAAGCAGTTCGCCCAGAAAGAACTAGTTCTTCTGGATCTGGTCGAAGCTCAGCTCGACCGGGGTCTCGCGACCGAAGATCTCGACCAGACCCTTGACCTTCTTCGAGTCCGGGTTGATCTCGTTGATCGTCGCCTGGAGCGTCGCGAAGGGGCCGTCGGTGACGGTGACCGAGTCGCCGACCTCGAAGTCCAGCACCTGGACCTCGACCTTGCGCTGCGGGGCCGGCTTGCCCTCGGCCTCGGCGGCCTCGCGGGCGGCCTTCTCCTCGGCCTCCGGGGCGAGCATCTTCACGATCTCGTCCAGGGACAGCGGGTAGGGGTCGTAGGCGTTGCCGACGAAGCCGGTGACGCCCGGGGTGTTGCGGACGACGCCCCAGGACTCGTTCGTCAGGTCCATGCGGACGAGCACGTAACCGGGCAGCTTGTTCTGCCGGACGGTCTTGCGCTCGCCGTTCTTGATCTGGACGATCTCTTCCTCGGGGACCTCGGCCTGGTAGATGAAGTCCTCGACGTTCAGCGAGACGGCGCGCTGCTCCAGGTTGGCCTTCACGCGCTTCTCGTAGCCCGCGTAGGTGTGGATCACGTACCACTCGCCGGGGAGCGTGCGCAGTTCTTCGCGCAGCTTGGTGACCGGGTCGACGTCGGGCTCTTCCTCGACGGGCTCGGTCCCGGCTGCCTCGACGTCCTCACCCTCGGCGGCCTCGTCCTCGGACTCCTCCGACTCCTCGGAGTCTTCGGCGGCCTCGCCGTCCTCGTCCTCGACGTGGACGGCGGCCTCCTCGGCCGGCTCGCCCGCGGCGGCGTCGGCAGCCTCGGCCTCGTCCGCCTCGTCCGCACCCTCGACGATGTCGAGCTCGTCATCCACGGACTCGGTCGGCTCGATGGCGTCGTTCAGGTTCGGGTCAGACACGGTGGCTGCTTCTTCCTGGATACATAGGGGTGGAACATGCGAAAAGGGGCGCCGGTAACCACGGCGCCCTTCGCTCTTGGCTCAGCCGAAGACGTACTTGGCCGCGTGGTTGAGCCCATAGTCAATCACGGTCACCAGGCCGATCATCACGGCCACGAAGACAATCACCACGGTGGTGTACGTCGTCAGCTGGTTGCGTGAGGGCCAGACGACCTTGCGGAGCTCGGCGACGATCTGCCGGTAGAAGAGGGCAAGGCGCTTCAGCGGGCCCTTCTTGGCACGCTTGCCGCCCTTGCGCGGCTTCTTCTGGGACTCCGCCACCTCGTCCTGGGCATCAGGCGTGTCGATGGAGCCCACGGCGTCCGTCATGCGTCCTCACCTGATTCCGGGTCGTGGCCGTGCCGCGCCCGGTCGAGCCGCACGGCGGTGCATTGCTGTACGTACATGCGCACACATCCTGGCGAAGGTGTGTGTAGCAGGGCCGGAGGGACTTGAACCCCCAACCGCTGGTTTTGGAGACCAGTGCTCTACCAATTGAGCTACGACCCTTTGTGTGTCCCCCAACGTACCGCATCCGCCCGTAGGCCCGGTGTGCACCAGGTGCGGCGGCGGCTTGCTGAAGGCCAACGAGGTGAGAGTGTACGTGCTCCGGCGCCGGTCGTCGAACGGAAAGTGCTCCTGGGCGCCCGTCGGAGCGAATCCCGCCGGAAGATCACCTGGCCGGGGACCGGATCCGTACGGATGTCCAGCGGGTGCGCCGTCCCTGCTCACTCCGTGAAACCCGTGTGCCCGCCTTCTGCGGGGTCTGGAACGATGGGCGGTATGAGCGCTGCAACCCCTCCGACCGAGCGCCGGGTCTCCGCGCGTATCGGCGCGATCTCCGAGTCCGCCACCCTCGCCGTGGACGCCAAGGCCAAGGCCCTCAAGGCCGCCGGGCGTCCGGTGATCGGCTTCGGCGCCGGTGAGCCCGACTTCCCGACCCCGGACTACATCGTCGAGGCCGCCGTCGAGGCCTGCAAGAACCCGAAGTACCACCGGTACACGCCGGCCGGCGGTCTGCCCGAGCTGAAGGCCGCGATCGCCGCGAAGACGCTGCGCGACTCCGGCTGGGAGCCGGACGTCTCGCAGATCCTGGTCACCAACGGCGGCAAGCAGGCCATCTACGAGGCCTTCGCCGCGATCCTCGACCCGGGCGACGAGGTCATCGTGCCGGCGCCGTACTGGACGACGTACCCGGAGTCGATCCGGCTGGCCGGCGGTGTCCCCGTCGAGGTCGTCGCCGACGAGACCACCGGCTACCGCGTCACGGTCGAGCAGCTGGAGGCCGCCCGCACCGAGAAGACCAAGGTCGTCCTCTTCGTCTCGCCGTCCAACCCGACCGGCGCGGTGTACTCCGAGGCCGAGACCGAGGCGATCGGCCGCTGGGCAGTGGAGCACGGCCTGTGGGTGCTCACCGACGAGATCTACGAGCACCTGGTCTACGGCGACGCCGTCTCCGTCTCCCTGCCGGCGCTCCTGCCCGAGCTGCGCGACAAGTGCGTCGTCGTCAACGGTGTGGCGAAGACGTACGCCATGACCGGCTGGCGCGTGGGCTGGGTCATCGGCCCCAAGGACGTGGTCAAGGCCGCGACGAACCTCCAGTCGCACGCCACGTCCAACGTGTCGAACGTCGCGCAGGTGGCCGCCCTCGCCGCGGTCTCCGGCGGCCTGGAGGCCGTGGCGACGATGCGCGAGGCCTTCGACCGGCGCCGCAGGACCATCGTGCGGATGCTCAACGAGATCGACGGCGTGCTCTGCCCGGAGCCGGAGGGCGCGTTCTACGCCTACCCCTCGGTGAAGGCGCTGCTCGGCAAGGAGATCCGCGGCAGGCGCTCGCAGAACTCCGTCGAGCTGGCCGCGCTCATCCTGGAGGAGGCCGAGGTCGCGGTCGTACCCGGCGAGGCCTTCGGCACCCCCGGCTACCTGCGGCTGTCCTACGCCCTCGGTGACGAGGACCTGGTGGAGGGCGTGAGCCGGATGCAGAAGCTGCTGGCGGAGGCGCGGGACTGACGTCCGCTTCCGCGACGGGACGGCCGGCTCCGGTTCTCCGGGGCCGGCCGTCCCGTTCGTCTGTGCGAGCAAGCCCACGAACGGGGAAACGGCTTCCGGTTCCCGGGACGGGTGCGGCAGGATCGTCCAATGGAGCGTGTACGTGATGTCTCTCAGCTGCCGAAGGCCCATCTGCACCTGCACTTCACCGGCTCGATGCGGCCGGCCACCCTGCTGGAACTGGCCGACAAGTACGGCGTACGGCTGCCCGACGCGCTGACGGACGCCCTGTTCAGCGGGGAGCCGCCGAGGCTGCGGGCGACGGACGAGCGGGGCTGGTTCCGCTTCCAGCGGCTGTACGACGCGGCGCGTTCCTGCCTGCGTGAGCCCGAGGACATCCAGCGGCTGGTGCGCGAGGCCGCCGAGGAGGACGTCAGGGACGGCTCGGGCTGGCTGGAGATCCAGGTCGACCCGACCTCGTACGCCCCGCGGCTGGGCGGACTGATCCCGGCGCTGGAGATCATCCTGGACGCGGTGGACGCGGCCTCGCGCGAGACGGGCCTGGGGATGCGGGTCCTGGTGGCGGCCAACCGCATGAAGCACCCCCTGGACGCCCGCACACTGGCCCGGCTGGCCGTGCGCTACCGCGACCGGGGCGTGGTCGGCTTCGGCCTGTCCAACGACGAGCGCCGGGGCATGGCGCGGGACTTCGACCGGGCGTTCGCGATCGCGCGGGAGGGCGGCCTGTTCGCGGCCCCGCACGGCGGCGAGCTGGCGGGCCCGTCCTCCGTCCGTGACTGCCTGGACGACCTGCACGCCCACCGGGTGGGCCACGGGGTGCGGGCGGCCGACGACCCGCGGCTGCTGCGGCGCCTCGCCGAGCGGGGGGTGACCTGCGAGGTCTGCCCGGCCTCCAACGTGGCGCTCGGGGTGTACGAGAAGGCGGGCGACGTCCCGCTGCGGACGCTGTACGACGCCGGTGTCCCGATGGCCCTCGGCGCCGACGACCCGCTGCTCTTCGGGTCCCGCCTGGCCGCCCAGTACGACATCGCCCGCCGCCACCACGCCTTCACCGACGCCGAACTGGCCGAACTGGCCCGCCAGTCCATTCGCGGCTCGGCCGCTCCGGAGGACGTCCGGGCCAAGCTGCTGTCGGGGGTGGACGACTGGCTGGCCACCTGAGGCGGGCTGCGGGCGCGGTGGGCGCGGTGGGCGCGGTGGGGAAGAGCGGCGGGAGACGGGTCAGGACGACGAGTCGGGATTGCGAGTCGGGACTGCGAGTCGGGACTGCGAGTCAGGACTGCGACAGGGCGCCGATCACCATGGGCAGCGATGACTTGTCGAAGAGTGCGCCGCTCATCGACTGGGGGACCGTCTTGCCGTTGACCTTGACGGTGGGCGTGCCGGTCGCCCCGGAGGTGTCGAAGGCACGCTCGGAGGCGGTCACGAAGCCGCGGTAGGTCATCCCCTTGACCGCCGCGTCGAACTTCTGGCCGCGCAGGCCCTTCACGCGGGAGGCCATGTCCAGCAGGAACGCGTCGGTGTAGCCGTCGACGCTCTCCTCGGGCTGGTGGGCGAAGAGGAGGTCGTGGAACTCGGCGAACCTCCCCGCGTCCAGGGCGGCCCGCAGGGCGTTCGCGGCCTTCTTGGAGCCCTGGCCGCCCCGGCCGTCGAGGAAGGAGGCGAGGGTGTACTCCGCCCGGACCTCGCCGGAGCGGACCATGTCGCGCAGGGCCTCGCCGCCGCCCTCGGTCTCGAACTTCTTGCAGACGGGGCAGCGCATGTCCTCGTAGACGTGGACGACGGTCTTCGCCTGCGGGGACCCGATGCGGACGGTGGTGCCGTCGGGCGCGAGCGACTCGGTGACCGCCGCCGTCCCGGTGGCCGCGGCGCCGGGCTTCCCGTCGCCGCCGTTCCCGCCGGCGCCCTCGGCGTCGTCGGCCCCCTTGTCGCACCCCGTGGCGAGCGCGCCCACCAGTACGGCCGTGACCGCGATCGCGATGCCCCGGCTGCCTCGCAGGCCTCGTACGCCCCGCATGGTTCTTCCCCTCTCCCTGTCGGACGGGAACCGACCCTATGCGATCTCTGTGCGGGCCTTGGCCATCGCAACCGTGCAGCAGGGGGTGGGAGGGGCCGGCTGAGCCGGTGCGGCTGCCGGGCCCGTGCTGCTAGAGGCTCACGCCCACCGTCACCGGCTCGTTCACCAGCGTGATGCCGAAGGCCTCGCGGACTCCGTCCACCACCTCGCGGGCCAGGGCCAGCAGGTCCTCCGTGGTCGCGCCGCCGCGGTTGGTGAGGGCGAGCGTGTGCTTGCCGGAGATGCGGGCCGGACCGGTGCCGTAGCCCTTGGTGAAGCCGGACTTGTCGATCAGCCAGGCCGCGGAGGTCTTGGTGCGGCCCTCCCCCGCCGGGTAGGCGGGCGGTTCGGCGCCGTCGCCCAGCCGCTCCCGCACCCGCGCGCGGAACGCGTCGAACTCGGCGTCCGTGAGGATCGGGTTGGTGAAGAAGGACCCGGCCGACCAGGTGTCGTGGTCCTCGGGGTCCAGCACCATGCCCTTCCCGGCGCGCAGCTTGAGCACGGTGTCGCGGGCGGTGGCCAGCGGTACGCGGTCACCGGCGGACACGCCCAGGGCGCGGGCCGTCTCCGCGTACCTGAGGGGCGCCGACAGCCCGCCCGCGTCCTCCAGTGCGAAGCGGACCCGCAGGACGACGTACCGGCCGGGGTGGTTCTTGAAGCGGCTGTGCCGGTAGGAGAAGGCGCACTCGTCGTTGGTCAGGGTCACCGTCTCACCGGCCGTGCGGTCGTAGGCGACGACCTCGGTGATGGTGGCGGAGACCTCCTGGCCGTACGCCCCGACGTTCTGGATGGGGGTGGCGCCCGCGGAGCCCGGGATGCCGGAGAGGCACTCGATGCCCGCGAGTCCGGCCTCGACGGTGCGGGCGACGGCGTCGCTCCACACCTCGCCGGCGGCCAGCTCCAGCGTCGTGCCGGCGAGGTCGAAGCCGCGCGTGGCGATGTGCAGGGCGGTGCCGTCGAAGCCCTTGTCACCGATGACCAGGTTGGAGCCGCCGCCGATGACCAGCAGCGGTGTGCCGGCGGCGTCGGCCTCGCGGACGGCGTCGATCACCCCCGCGTCGGTGGTCGCGGTGATCAGCCGGGTCGCGGGACCGCCCAGCCGGAAGGTGGTCAGCGGGGCGAGGGGCGCGTCGTGGAGTTCCTGCACGCGCCCAAGACTACGGGGCCCCACCGACAGCGCCGCCCCGCGACCGCGGGCGTCAGGCCAGTCGTACGACCGCCTGGGACCTGCCGAGGACCTTCTGGCCGCCGCACGTCGCGGTCAGGTCGATCCGCACGGTGCGGTCGTCGAGTTTGGCGCCGACCTTGCCGACGACCTCGATCAGGGCGCCCTTGTCGTCGTTCGGGACGACGACGGGCTTGGTGAAGCGGACGCCGTACGACACGACGGCACCGGGGTCGCCGACCCAGTCGGTGACGACGCGGACCGCTTCGGCCATGGTGAACATGCCGTGCGCGATGACGTCCGGCAGTCCGACCTCCTTGGCGAACTTCTCGTTCCAGTGGATCGGGTTGAAGTCCCCGGAGGCACCCGCGTACTGGACCAGGGTGGTGCGGGTCACGGGGAAGGCGCGGCCCGGCAGTTCGGTGCCGGTCTCGACGTCGTCGTAGGAGATCTTCGCCGTCATCGGTTCCTCACGCCTCCTCGGCCGCACGGGCCACCAGCTTCATCCAGGCGGTCACCACGTGCTCGCCCGTCGCGTCGTGCACCTCGCCGCGGATGTCCAGGATGTCGCTTCCGGCCATGGTCTTGACCGCCTCGATGGTCGAGGTGACGGTCAGGCGGTCGCCGGCGCGCACGGGCCGCGTGTAGGCGAACTTCTGGTCGCCGTGCACCACGCGGGTGTAGTCGAGGCCGAGCCGCGGGTCCTGGACGACCTCGCCGGCGGCCTGGTAGGTGATCACGAACACGAAGGTCGGGGGGGCGATCACGTCGGGGTGGCCGAGCGCCCGGGCGGCCTCCGGGTCCGTGTACGCCGGGTTGGCGTCGCCCACCGCCCGAGCGAACTCACGGATCTTCTCCCGGCCCACCTCGTAGGGGGCGGTGGGCGGATAGGAACGGCCCACGAAGGACGGGTCGAGCGCCATGGGCTCGGTACCTCCTGGTGTCAGCTGCGGTCGTGCGGATGGAACCGGTGAGACAAGGGGAGCCGGCGGAACAGCGGGAGCCGGTGGAACAGGGAAAACCGGTGGAACAGGGAAAACTGGTGAACCGGGGCAAGCCGGTGAAACAACGTGAGGCCGCCCCCATGGTGCGGGGGCGGCCTCACGTATGAGCCTGATTTATCGCGTTTCGCGGTGCGCGGTGTGCGCGTTGCAACGCGGGCAGTGCTTCTTCATCTCAAGACGATCCGGGTTGTTACGCCGGTTCTTCTTGGTGATGTAGTTCCGCTCCTTGCACTCCACGCAGGCCAGCGTGATCTTCGGGCGGACGTCGGTGGCAGCCACGTGAGTGCTCCTAAGACGAACGGATGGACTAATTCAACGCAAGAAAGAGTAGCCGATCGAAGGACCGACCCCGCAATCGGCTACTGTCAGTAGCGGTGACCGGACTTGAACCGGTGACACAGCGATTATGAGCCGCTTGCTCTACCGACTGAGCTACACCGCTTTGATGAGATCAGCTCCCGTCTCGCGACGGGAACCTCTCACACCAGAGCCCCAAAACGGAATCGAACCGTTGACCTTCTCCTTACCATGGAGACGCTCTGCCGACTGAGCTATTGGGGCGAGCGATGAAGACATTACACGGTCCGCCGCCGTTCGCCCAAATCCGTTCCGCGGGCGCCGCCGCCGCGCCCCGCGACCTCTCGGCGGTGCGGCCACACCGGTACGACTATTGCGCTCCTCCCGCTTCCCGGCGGGCCGTCACCCTAGGCTCGACGCACTCTGCGTGATCTTGCGCGCACCCGTGCCCGCACCGCGCGTCCCCTGTCCCCCGTTCACCTGTCGTACCTGGAGTGCGATGCCCCCCGGTCAGCCGCAGCCGCCCCATTCGTCCTCCTCGCCGGGACCCTCCGGACAGCCGGACCCGGACACCCTGTTGCTGTGCGGGGCGCGGCTCACCGACGGCCGGACCGTGGACGTACGGCTGTCCGGCGGACGCATCGAGGCGGTGGGCACGGCCGGCAGCCTCGGCCCGGCCGCCGGCCCGTCCCACCCCGCCGGGCCCGCCCGTGCAGGTGGGGCGCGGGAAGGGGAAGACGACGCGGACGGCCGGCGCGGCGGCGGAACGCGGGACGGCCGGGTACGAGAAGGCAGGGCCGGGGAGGGCGGGGCGCGGGTCGACCTCAGCGGGTACCTGCTCCTGCCGGCCCCGGCCGAGCCCCACGCCCACGCGGACACGGCTCTGACCGCCGACGCCGACGGACCGGTCTCCTACGACCCCGAGGACGTCCAGCGCCGGGCCACCGAGGCGGCGCTGCTCCAGCTCGGGCACGGGGCGACGGCCCTGCGCGCGCACGTGCGCGTGGGCGACGTGCAGGGCCTGGGCGCCCTGACGGCGGTGCTGCGGGCCCGGCGGGCGCTGCGCGGGCTCGCCGAGCTGACGACGGTGGCGGTGCCGCGCGTGCTGACGGGCATGGCCGGCGCGGACGGCCTGGCGGTGCTGCGGGACGCGGTGAAGATGGGCGCGTGCGTCGTCGGCGGCTGTCCGGACGTGGACCCCGATCCGACCGGGTACGTGGAGGCCGTCCTGGAGGTGGCCTCCGAGCACGGCTGCCCCGTCGACCTGCACACCGACGGCACCGACCCGGCCCGCCTCGCCCGGATCGCGGTGATGGCGGGCGGGCTGCGCCCCGGGGTGACGCTGAGTCCCTGCGGCGGCCTGGCCCGGCTGCCCGCCGAGGCGGCGGCCCGCACCGCGGACCAACTGGCCGCGGCGGGCGTGACGGTGGTGTGCCTGCCGCAGGGTGGCTGCGCGGGCGCCGAGGGCCCCGGGACGGCTCCGGTACGGCTGCTGCGGGCGGCCGGGGTGCGGGTGGCCGCGGGCAGCGGTGCCCTGCGGGACGTGTCGAACCCGGTCGGCCGCGGGGACCCGCTGGAGGCGGCCTATCTGCTGGCCTCCCGGTACGGACTGCGCCCCGAGGAGGCCTACGAGATGGTGAGCGCCTCGGCCCGCGCGGTGCTCGGCCTGCCCGAGGTACGGGTGGAGGCCGGTTTCCCGGCGGAACTCCTCGCGGTGCGCGGCGACCGGCTCGCGGGGGCGCTGTCGCTGGCGTACAGCCGCATCGTGGTGCACCGGGGGCGCGTGGTGGCGCGTACCAGCGCGGTACGGGAGTTCTGCGACTCGGCGGCGTCGGTGGAGCTGGGGCTGCCGCGGCAGGGGCGGGGGGAGCTGTCGTGAGGGGCGGGGGCCCCGGGGGCCGGGAGGGGGCCGCGGGCGTGCGTGGGAGGCGCCTTCGCAGCCGGGCCGAGGGGTGACGTGCGCGCCGAGACGTAGCCATGCGCGCGCTGGGGTGGGGTTCATCTGCGCGCTGAGGTGGTGCGCTGGGGTGGGGTTCATGCACGTACTGAGGTGGGGTTCCTTCGTGCGCCGGAGGAGGTGTCACGCACGCACCGGGGCGGGGGTCGCGGGGGGCCGGGACGGAGGCCGCGAGCGTGCCGGGGCGGGGGCATCCGTGCGCCGCGCGGGGCCGGCGGGGCCGAAGTCGTGCGGCGGATGCGGCCGTCCGGGCGTACGGTCGGAGACATGCGCATTGTCATCGCTGGTGGTCATGGTCAGATCGCGCTGCGGCTGGAGCGGATTCTCGCCGCGCGCGGGGACGAGGTGGCGGGTATCGTCCGCCGCGCCGAGCAGGCCGACGACCTGCGGGCAGCCGGCGCCGAACCCGTCGTGCTGGACCTGGAGTCGGCCTCGGCCGAGGAGGTTGCGGAGCGGTTGAGGGGAGCGGACGCCGCGGTGTTCGCGGCGGGCGCGGGTCCGGGCAGCGGCGCGGCCCGCAAGGACACGGTGGACAAGGGTGCGGCGGTACTGTTCGCCGACGCGGCGGTGCGGGCAGGCGTACGGCGTCATGTGGTCGTGTCCTCGATGGGTGCGGACGCGCGCCACGAGGGTGACGAGGTCTTCGACGTCTACCTGCGTGCCAAGGGCGAGGCCGACGACCACGTCCGCGCCCAGGACGGCCTCGACTGGACGATCCTGCGCCCCGGTTCGCTGACGGACGAGCCCGGCACGGGCCAGGTTCGGCTGGAGGCGCACACCGGTCGGGGGTCGGTGTCACGCGACGACGTCGCCACCGTCCTGGCCGAGCTGGTCGACACGCCGGCCACGGCCGGACTGACCCTGGAACTGGTCGGCGGGTCGACACCGGTGTCGGTCGCGGTGAAGTCGGTCGCGGGCAACTGAGTGCCGCTCAGAACAGACTGAGCTGGCCGGGGAACTCGGGGACGGTGTACCCGTCCAAGGACGGTTGTGCCGCCCCGAGTTGCACGGGGCGGCGCGAGCCGGGACAGGACGTCAGCTCCCCGGTGTCACGTGCTCCGGGCGGGTCGTGCCGCGCGATGCGCCCGGCGACGACAGCGATCTCACGACGGCACACGGGGCAGGCTCTACGGCGCGAGGACATGGGCCCAGTGTGCACCGGGGCACCGACAGCGACCGGTCAGCCGAGAGGCGGACGCCCCCGCGGCGGGCAGGGTGAGTCACGTCACCCGGAGGCAGTACGGGAGCGCGCCCCGCGCCACGGGCCTCCAACGAAGAGACCCCCTCCCACCTGCCGTGAAGGCAAGTCGGAGGGGGTCTTCCCCAGTGTGGCGGCGCCAGGATTCGAACCTGGGAAGGCTGAGCCGGCAGATTTACAGTCTGCTCCCTTTGGCCGCTCGGGCACACCGCCGGGGTTTGCTGCGGTTCGAACTGCCTTTCGGCGGTGCTCTCCGGCAACGACGTAAACAATACCCGATGCACAGGGGTGCTTCGCCACCCGATTGATCGGCGTCGCGGGGGCGGGAGGTGACTAGGCTGGGGCGGATGCGGACCCGGACCCCACGGCCGGGCCCGGCGGTGTCCCCCACACCCGCCGGCACGCAGCGAAACGCACTCCGACACACCCCGATACAAGGAGCCACAGGACATGGCCGACTCCAGTTTCGACATCGTCTCGAAGGTCGAGCGGCAGGAGGTCGACAACGCCCTCAACCAGGCCGCCAAGGAGATCTCGCAGCGCTACGACTTCAAGGGCGTGGGCGCTTCGATCTCGTGGTCCGGAGAGAAGATCCTCATGGAGGCCGACTCCGAGGAGCGGGTGAAGGCGGTCCTCGACGTCTTCCAGTCCAAGCTGATCAAGCGCGGCATCTCGCTGAAGGCCCTGGACGCGGGCGAGCCGCAGCTGTCCGGCAAGGAGTACAAGCTCTTCGCGTCCATCGAGGAGGGCATCTCCCAGGAGAACGCGAAGAAGGTGGCCAAGCTCATCCGTGACGAGGGCCCCAAGGGCGTCAAGGCCCAGGTCCAGGGCGATGAGCTGCGGGTCAGCTCCAAGAGCCGGGACGACCTGCAGGCCGTGATCGCGCTGCTCAAGGGCCAGGACTTCGACTTCGCACTGCAGTTCGTCAACTACCGGTAGGCCCGGCGGACGAGCCGACGGAGCGGAAGCGAGGGTGGGCACCGGGAGCGGCGCCCGCCCTTCGCTCGTGTCGTACGCCTGTTCGCCGTGTCACAGGGAAGGACGCCGCGTCCGCTCGTTGCGGTTTGCGCCGGCCGCCCGGGTCCGCAGGCCGTGACGCTCGTCGTCTCAGCGTGTCGCGAAGGGCTCGTCCGTGCGGACGATCTCGCGGCCCAGCGGGAGCAGCGAGACCGGGATGAGCTTGAAGTTGGCGATGCCGAACGGGACGCCGATGATCGTGACGCAGAGCATGACGCCCGTCACGATGTGGGCGAGCGCCAGCCACCAGCCGGCCAGGACGAGCCACAGCACGTTGCCGATGCAGGACGGGGCGCCCGCGTCGCGGCGCTCGACCGTGGTGTACCCGAAGGGCCACAGGGCGTAGACGCCGATGCGGAACGCCGCTATGCCGAACGGGATGCCGATCACGGTGATGCACAGGAGCACGCCGGCGAAGAGATACCCGAGGAACAGCCAGAAGCCGCTCAGGACCAGCCAGATGACGTTCAGGATTGTCTTCACTGTTGGCGACCTGCCATCTGCTCGAGTCGGGCGATGCGCTCCGCCATGGGCGGGTGTGTCGAGAACATCTTCGACAGTCCCTGGCCCGGACGGAAGGGGTTCGCGATCATCATGTGGCTCGCGGTCTCGAGCCGGGGCTCCGGGGGCAGCGGGAGCTGCTGGGTGCCCGCCTCCAGCTTGCGCAGGGCGCCGGCGAGGGCGAGCGGGTCGCCGGTGAGGCGGGCGCCGGACGCGTCGGCCTCGTACTCGCGGGAGCGGCTGATGGCGAGCTGGATGAGGCTGGCCGCGAGCGGGCCGAGGATCATGATCAGGAGCATGCCGAAGATGCCGGGGCCCTCGTCGTCGTCGGAGCGGCCGACCGGGATCAGCCAGGCGAAGTTGACCAGGAACATGATCACGGAGGCGAGGGCTCCGGCGACGGAGGAGATCAGGATGTCGCGGTTGTAGACGTGGCTCAGCTCGTGGCCGATGACCCCGCGCAGTTCACGCTCGTCCAGGATGCGCAGGATGCCTTCCGTGCAGCACACGGCGGCGTTGCGCGGGTTGCGGCCGGTCGCGAAGGCGTTGGGCGCCTCCGTCGGGGAGATGTACAGGCGGGGCATCGGCTGCCGGGCCTGGGTGGAGAGGTCGCGGACCATGCGGTACAGGGCCGGGGCCTCGAACTCGCTGACCGGGCGCGCACGCATGGCGCGCAGGGCCATCTTGTCGCTGTTCCAGTACGCGTACGCGTTGGTGCCGATGGCGATGAGGACCGCGACGACGAGGCCGGTGCGGCCGAAGAAACTGCCGATGACGATGATGAGTGCGGACAGTCCCCCGAGGAGTACTGCGGTCCTGAGCCCGTTGTGCCGGCGGTGCACGGTACGCCCTCCAAGTGGTGCGGCAGGGGAACCCTTCGCTTGCTTCTGTTCGGTCCACCGGTGTCGTGGTGTCACATCCAGTGGACCCTTCCGTACTGGTCAACGCCAGGCGAACGCCCTGGGTTCCCCGGCGCGTGCGGACAGGGGCGGGCCGTCCGGGTGACTCAGAACAGACCGCCGCTCGCGAACCGCAGCACCAGCTGGGGCGCCCCGGACAGGGCGATGCCGATGAGGCCGGTCAGGGTGATCGCGGCGGTGAGGGGCGCCGGGGCGCGGTGGCGTGCGGTCGCGCCTTCGGGGGCGCGGAACAGCAGGGCCGCCCACTGGAGGTAGTAGTACAGGGCGATGACGACGTTGACGGCCATGACGACGGCGAGCCAGCCGAGTCCGGCGTCGACGGCCGCGGCGAAGACCGTGACCTTCGCGAAGAGTCCGATGATCCCCGGCGGCAGCCCGGCGAGGCACAGCAGGAAGAAGGCCAGGAGCAGGGCAGTCACCGGGTTGGTGGCGTACAGGCCGCGATAGTCGGTGAGGCGGTTGCGGGTCCGGGTGCGGCCCACGAGCGCGGCCACGGCGAACGCGCCGAGGTTCACGGCGGCGTACATGAGGGCGTACGCGACGGTGGACCCGATCGCCTTCTGCGCGTCCTTGGCGTGACCGGCCGCGGCGATCGGCACCAGGAGGTAGCCCGCCTGGCCGACGGAGGACCAGGCGAGCAGGCGTACCGCGCCGTACGCGCGCGTGGCCTGCTGGCGCAGGGCGCCGACGTTGCCGACGGTCATGGTGAGCGCGGCCAGCACGGCGAGGGCCGGGCCCCAGACGTCGGCGTAGGAGGGGAACGCGACGACGGCGGCGAGGATCAGGCCGGTGAAGCCGACGGCCTTGCCGACGACGGACAGGTAGGCGGCGATCGGCAGCGGGGCGCCCACGTAGGTGTCGGGGACCCAGAAGTGGAACGGGGCGGCGGCCAGTTTGAAGGCGAAGCCGATCAGGGTGAGGACGACGCCGGTCTGGGCGAGGGTGTGGAACTGCGCGTCGACGTGCGGGAGGCGGTCGGCCACCTGGGTGAGGTAGAGGGTGCCGGTGGTGGCGTAGACGAAGCTGACGCCGAGGAGGCTGACGGCGGTGGCGGTGACCGACGACAGGAAGAACTTCAGGGCCGCGTCGGAGGACTTCCGGTCGCCGTGCCTGAGGCCGACGAGCGCGAAGGCGGGCAGGGAGGCGACCTCCAGGGCGACGATCAGGGTGGCCAGGTCGCGGGAGGCGGGCAGGAGGGCGGCTCCGGCGGCGGAGGACAGCAGCAGGAACCAGTACTCCCCTTCGGGGAGCCCTCCGCGCGCGTCCTCGAGCGCGGTGACGGACAGCAGTGCCGCGAGCAGCGCTCCGCCCAGCACGAGGAACTGGATGACGAGTGCGAAGTGGTCGGCGGTGTAGCTGCAGACACCGGCGCCTCCCGGCCGGCAGAAGGTGCTGCGGTCGCCGTCCAGGAGGGGCAGCAGGAGCAGCGCGGAGGCGGCGAGGCCCGTGACCGACACCCAGCCGAGGACGGGTTTGCGCGCGGCGGGCACGAAGAGGTCTGCGACGAGCACGACGAGGGCGGTCACCGCGGTGAGGGTGGGGGGCGCGATGGCGAGCCAGTCGACGGACTGGACGGCGGAGGCGGCCAGCGGCTGGACCAGGGCGCTCATCGGGTGCCTCCTGCGAGGAGCTGCTGCACGGCCGGGTCGGTGAGGCCGAGCAGGGCTTTCGGCCAGAGCCCGGCGAGGACGGTGAGGGCGACGAGCGGCGTCCAGGCCGCGAACTCGAACCCGTGTACGTCGGCGAGCTTCGGGGTCTCCTGTGGCAGGGCCCCCATGCACACGCGGCGCACCACGACGAGCATGTACGCGGCCGTCAGCAGGGTGCCGAACGCGCCGATCGCCATGAAGGTGAGGAAGGCGGGGCGGCTCAGTCCGGCGGCGGGGTCGAAGGAGCCGAACAGGGCGAGCATCTCGCCCCAGAACCCGGCCAGGCCCGGCAGGCCGAGCGAGGCGACCGCGCCGAAGGCGATCAGTCCGCCCAGGCGCGGTGCCCTGCCGTAGAGGGCGGCTCCGGCGCTCTCGGCGAGGGTGTCGAGGTCGGTGGTGCCGGTGCGGTCCTTGATGCCGCCGACCAGGAAGAACAGCAGGCCGGTGATGAGCCCGTGGGCGATGTTGGCGAACAGCGCGCCGTTCACGCCGGTCGGGGTCATCGTGGCGATGCCGAGCAGGACGAAGCCCATGTGGCCGACGGAGGAGTAGGCGATGAGGCGTTTCAGGTCGCCCTTCGCGCCCTGCTTGGCCAGGGCCAGGCAGGCCAGGGACCCGTAGATGATCCCGGCGACGGCGAACGCGGCGAGGTAGGGCGCGAAGGTGTGGAAGCCGTGCGGTGCGACCGGCAGCAGGATCCGGACGAACCCGTACGTACCCATCTTCAGCAGGACGCCCGCCAGCAGGACCGAGCCCGCGGTCGGGGCGGCGGTGTGGGCGTCCGGGAGCCAGCTGTGCAGCGGCCACATCGGGGTCTTGACCGCGAGTCCGAGCCCGATCGCCAATACGGCGATGACCTGCACGGACGCGGTCAGTGACCGGCCGTTGTCAGTGGCGAGTGCCACCATGTCGAACGTGCCCGCCTTGATCCCGATCAGGAGCAGGCCGAGCAGCATGACGACGGAACCGAGGAGGGTGTAGAGGATGAACCGCCAGGCGGCGGCCCGGCGGCCCTCGCCGCCCCAGCGGGCGATGAGGAAGTACATCGGGACGAGCACCGTCTCGAAGGCGAGGAAGAAGAGCACGAGGTCGAGCACGGCGAAGGTCGCGAGCGTGCCGGACTCGAGCAGGAGCAGCAGCGCGACGAAGGCCTTGGGGGCCGGGCCCGCGGGCGGCTTGAAGTAGCTGTGGAGCGCGCAGAGGAAGGTCAGCAGCGCGGTCAGGACCAGCAGGGGGAGGGAGATGCCGTCGATGCCGAGGTGGATGCGCACGTGGAGTGCGGGGATCCAGCTGATGTCGGTCGTGGCCTGCATCTTCGACGGGTGGGCGTGGTCGAAGCCGAGCGCGAGGACGATCGCGGCGGCCAGGACGACGCCGGTGACGGTCACGCCGTGCCGGAGCACGGCCTGCTCGGGTGACTTCCCCTTCAGCCCCGGCGGGGCGGGCAGGAGGGCGGCGAGCGCTCCCAGGAGCGGGCCGGCGACGACGAACGCCAGAAGAAACTGCATCACGGACTCGCTGATACCGATCACGCCTGCTCACGCTCCCGTGGCGACGAGGACGACGGCGACCGCCAGGACGACGGTGCCGGCGAGCAGCGCGCTCACATAGGTCTGCACATTGCCGGTCTGGGCACGTCGTACGACGGCCCCGAGCAGCCGCGGTGCGGCCCCGGCACCGCGTACGTAGGTCTCGACGACCTCGCGGTCGAGGAACCGGACGAGGCTCGCCCCGGCCGCCACCGGGCGGACGAACAGGGTCCGGTACACGGCGTCCAGGTGGAAGCCGGTGGCCGCGTGGCGGTGCAGCGGGCCGAGGAGCAGCCGGGCGGGGTCGGCCGGGTCGGCGGCGTAGGCGATGTCGCCGTACGCGGGCCGGTGGGTGGCGATGGCCTCCGCCTCGACGAGTCCGGCGTCGGCCTCGGGGTGGGCAGCTACGGCACCGAGCGGGGTGCGGGCGAGGAGGGCGGTGGTGTGCCGCCACGCGCCGTATACGACGACGACTCCGACCAGTGCCAGGCCGGTGCCGAGGACGGAGGTGGTCAGGGTCGGGGCCAGGGAGGCGTCGGCGAACCAGTCGGGCAGCACGCGGAAGGCGAGGCCGCCGAAGGCGAGGGAGGGCACGGCGAGCACCCAGAGCACGGCGTTCATGGCCAGGGGCTGCCTGCCGTGGCCGGGGGCCCCGGCGCCGCGTCCGCGGAAGGCCAGCAGCCACAGCCGCATGGCGTAAGCGCCGGTCAGCAGGGCGGTGAGGAGGCCGGCGACGAGGACGATCCAGCCGGCCGCGCCGGGCGCGTGGTCGGTGTGGCCGGTGGCGACGTGCTCGGCGGCGGCGAGGACGGACTCCTTGGAGAAGAAGCCGCTGAAGGGCGGGATCGCGGCGAGCGCGAGGAGCGCCACGGTCATCGTCCAGAAGGCGTCCGGGACGCGGTCGCGCAGGTCGCCCATGCGGGACATGGCGGCCAGCGAGTTGGTGCCGGCGGCGTGGATGACCGCGCCGGCGGCGAGGAACAGCAGCGCCTTGAAGGCGCCGTGGGACAGGAGGTGGAAGACGGCGGCTCCGGGGGCGCCGACGGCGAGGGCGCCGGTCATGTAGCCGAGCTGGCCGATCGTCGAGTAGGCGAGGACGCGTTTGATGTCGTCCTGGGCGAGCGCGGCGAGCGCCGAACCGGCCATGGTGACGGCGGCCATGACGGCGAGCACGGTCATCGCGGCCGTGGAGGCCTGGAAGACGGGGAGGAGACGGGCGACGAAGTAGACACCGGCGGCGACCATCGTCGCGGCGTGGATCAGCGCGGAGACGGGTGTCGGGCCGGCCATCGCGTCGGGGAGCCAGGTGTGCAGCGGGAACTGCGCCGACTTGCCCGCCACGCCCGCCAGGAGCAGCAGGGCGATCAGGGTCGGGTGGTGCAGGCCGCCGCTGGTGACGGCGTCGAGGATGCGGGTGATCCGGAAGGAGCCGGTGTCACCGGCGAGCGCGAACAGTCCGATGAGGAAGGGGACGTCACCCAGCTTCGTCACCAGGAAGGCCTTGAGGGAGGCGGCGCGTGCCTCGGGCGTCTCCCAGTAGTGGCCGACCAGGAAGTAGGAGCAGATACCCATGACCTCCCAGCCGACCAGCAGCACGATCAGGTCGCCGGAGTAGACGACGAGCAGCATCGCGGAGGTGAACAGGGAGACGAGCGCGGCGTAAGAGGGGTAGCGCGGGTCGTCGCGCAGGTAGCCCGTGGAGTAGATCTGCACGCAGGTGGCGACGGTGGCGACCAGGACGGCGACGAGCGCGGCGTAGCCGTCGATGTGCAGGGCGAGTTCTACGGGGACCGAGCCGGTGGGCGTCAGTTCGGTGGCGGCGTCGACGGCCCGGCCGCCGCCTTGGTCGGCCGCGACCAGCGCCGCGAGGACGAGGGAGGCGAGGGTCGGCAGGACCGCGAGCGGGCGGACGAAGCCTGGGGCGGTGCGCCCGAGTAGCAGTCCGGCCACGGCGGCCAGGAACGGGAGGAGGGGGACGAGGACGGCGAGGGTGGTCGTGGTCACGCGGTGGCCTCGGTCTTCCCGGCGGCCGGCGCGGTCGCGGCGTCGCCGTCGGTGCCGTCGTCGTCGGTGCCGTCGCCTGTGCCGTCGCCGTCGGTGCCGTCGTCGGGGCCCTCGGCGGAGTCGCGGAGCCGGTCGATGTCCGAGCTGCCGCGGTTGCGGTACACGGCGAGGACGATCGCCAGGCCGATGCCGATCTCGGCGGCGGCGATGGCGATGGTGAACAGGGTGAGTGCCTGCCCGGAGTGCAGGGTCTCGGCGGCGGCCTTGCTGAGCCAGACGTCGAAGGCGACCAGGTCGAGGTTGACGGCGTTGAGCATCAGCTCGACCGACATCAGGACCAGGATCGCGTTGCGGCGGGCGAGGACGCCGTAGAGGCCGGTGCAGAAGAGAAGGGCGGAGAGTACGGCCGGGTAGACGAGGTGCATCAGCGGGTGCCCTCCTTCGCGGCCCGTTCGTCCCGCGCCCGCGGGGGCAGGGAGGCGGTCGCGTGCGCCTTCGCCCTGCGGGAGAGGACGATCGCGCCGACCAGGGCGGCCAGGAGCAGCACGGAGAGGGCCTCGAAGGGCAGGACCCAGTTCTGGAAGAGGCTCTGGCCGGTGGCCTTCGTCGTACCGGCGGCGGCGCCGTCCAGGTCGATCCAGGTGGTGCGGAAGGCGTCGACGACCACCCAGACCAGGGCGGCCGCGGCGGCGACGGCCACGGCGAGGGCCGCCGGGCGGTTGCCGGAGTCGGCGTCCGGGGAGCGGCCGATGGGGGCCTTGGTGAGCATCAGCCCGAACAGCAGGAGGACCACGACGGAACCGACGTAGATGAGGACCTGCACCCAGGCGATGAACTCGGCGGTGAGCAGGAGGTACTCGACGGCGAGGCCGCCGAGGGTCACCACCAGCCACAGGGCGGCGTGCACGAGTTGCCGGGTGGTGACGGTGACGAGTGCGGCGCCGAAGGTGGCGAGGCCGACGAGGAGGAAGGCGACCTCGACCCCGGTCGGGGAGAGGAAACCCTGGGGAGCGGTGGCGGGGGTCACGACTCTCCTTCCCGCGGCTCGGCGGACGGCTGGACGGGGGGCTCGGCGGGCGGCTGCTCGAAGGGCCGGGCATCGGAGGGCCGGGCGGGCGGCTCGGCTGACTCGGCCCGCGCGGCCTCCTGCTGGGCGGCCTCGGCCTCCTGCTGGGCGGCCAGCTTGTCGGCGCTCTTGCGTGCGGCGGCGACCTCCTTCGGCTCCTCCGCGCCGGGGTCCAGGGCAGGCGGGGCCGGAACGGTCCACATCCACTCGCGGAGCTTGTCGCGTTCGTGGGTGAGGTCGCGGATGTCGGTCTCGGCGTACTCGAACTCCGGGGACCAGAACAACGCGTCGAAAGGACAGACCTCGATGCAGATGCCGCAGTACATGCACAGGGAGAAGTCGATGGCGAAGCGGTCGAGGACGTTGCGGCTGCGTTCGCGGCCGCCCGGGGCCGCCGCCGGCACCGTCTCCTTGTGGGAGTCGATGTAGATACACCAGTCCGGGCACTCGCGGGCGCAGAGCATGCAGACGGTGCAGTTCTCCTCGAACAGGCCGATCACACCGCGGGTGCGGGGCGGGAGGTCGGGCTGGGTGTCCGGGTACTGCTCGGTGACGGTCTTCCTCGTCATCGTGCGCAGGGTGACGGCCAGGCCCTTGGCGAGGCCGGAGCCGGGGATCGATGGACGGGGCCGCCCGGAGGGCGTCGTTGAGGGGCGGTGGTCGGGCGACGGGCGGGACACTAGGAGATCACCACCTTGACGATGCCGGTGAGGGCGATCTGGGCGAGGGAGAGGGGGACGAGGAGCGTCCAGGAGAGTTTCTGGAGCTGGTCCTCGCGCAGCCGGGGGTAGGTGACGCGCAGCCAGATGACGGCGAAGGCGAGGACGGCCGCCTTCAGCAGGGTCCACACCCAGCCGAGGCCGTCGGCGCCCCAGGGGCCGTGCCAGCCGCCCAGGAAGAGGACGGTGGTCAGGCCGCACAGGACGACGATCCCGGCGTACTCGGCGAGCAGGAACAGGGCGAACCGCAGCCCCGTGTACTCGGTGTACGCGCCGAAGATGATCTCCGAGTCGGCGACGGGCATGTCGAACGGCGGGCGTTGCAGTTCGGCGAGTCCGGCCACGAAGAAGACGACCGCGCCGACGATCTGCCAGGGCAGCCACCACCAGTGGAAGGCGTCGAGGATGCCCGGCAGGGAGACCGTGCCGGCCGCCATCGCGACGGAGGCGGCGGCGAGCAGCATCGGAAGTTCGTAGGCGAGGAGCTGGGCGGCGGTGCGCAGGCCGCCGAGGAGGGAGAACTTGTTGGCGGAGGCCCACCCGGCCATGAGCGAGCCGAGCACGCCGACGCCCATCACGGCCAGCGCGAAGAAGACGCCCGCGTCCAGGACCTGGCCGACCGCGCCCTCGCCGGGGCCGATCGGGATGGCGAGCAGCACCAGGAGGTACGGGAGGAGGGCGACGGCGGGGGCGAGCTGGAAGATACGGCGGTCCGCGCCCGCCGGGACGACGTCCTCCTTCTGCGCGAACTTCACGCCGTCCGCGACGAGCTGGGCCCAGCCGTGGAAGCCGCCCGCGTACATGGGACCGAGCCGGCCCTGCATGTGGGCCATCACCTTGTGCTCGGTCTGGCCGACGATCAGCGGGAGGACGAGGAAGACCACGAAGACGACCAGGAGTCGCAGGGCGACGTCGAGCACGCCGTTCACCGCGGGTCTCCTTCCGGGTCGTCGGGGGCGGGCGGGTCGGTGGGTTCTGTGCGCCCTGTCGGCTCCGGGGGTTCCGCAGGCGTCGCGGCCTCCGTGGGCTCCGCGGCCTCCGTGGGCTTTGCCGGTTCTGTGGGCTCCGCCGGGGCGGTGGGCTGCCGCGGCTCCGCGGGCGCGACGGGCGCCGTGGGCACCGTGGTGGCGTCCGGGAAGGCCTCCGGCTCGTGGAAGGCCGGGCGGGCGTGGTGCCAGGGCGCGTCGGAGCTGCGCGGGACCGTGGGCTGCTTCGGCTCCCCGGAGGTGCGGGGCGGTGCCGACTGCGCCGCCCGTTGCGAGGCGGATCCGCCGCTCGCGCTGCGCGAACGGCGAGGGGCGGCCGGTGCCTCCGAGGCCGCCGGTGTCTCCGGGGCCACCGGTGTCTCCGGGGCCACCGGTGTCTCCGGGGCCGCCGGTGCCTCCGGGGCGCTCGGGGTGTCCGAGGCCGCCGATGTCTCCGATGCGCTCGGAGTGGCCGAGGCGCTCGGGGTGTCCGAGGGCGCCGATGTCTCCGAGGCGCTCGGAGTGGCCGGGGTCTCGCTGGGTGCCGTCTGACTCGCGGAGCCCTGGCTCGCGCTCCGCATCCGGCGCGGCGGCCTGGCGGCCGCTCCCCCGGCCGTCCCGGCCCCTGACCTGGGAACTGCCGGGGCTGCCGGAGCTGCCGGGGTGCTCGCCGCTTCCGGTGCTCCGGCCCTCGCCGTACCCGGCGAACCCGCCGTACCCGGTGTGCCCGCCGTGCCCTTCGAACCCGGTGTGCTCACCGCCCCCGCCGTACCCGGCGAACCCGCCGTGTCGCCGCTCTGGCTCGCCGAGCCTCCCGCGGCCGTGCGCGTGCGCCGTACCGGACGGTCGCCGGCCGCGCGGGCCGGGCGGTCGGCCGTCGGTCGGCCCGCGCCCCTGGCCGGGCGGGCCGGGGCGGCCGGGAGGCTGCCCTTCAGGGGGCCCCACTCGTTGGGGTCGGGGACGCCCGGCGGCAGCATCTGACGCCGCTTGGGGCCGCCGTGCTCCGATTCGCCCGGCTCCTTCGCCCCCGGCCAGGCCTTGGCCACCCGGGCGGCCAGGACGAAGTCCTTGCGCAGGGGGTGGCCTTCGAAGGTGTCCGGGAGCAGGAGGTGGTCGAGCGCCGGGTGGTCCCGGAAGTCGATGCCGAACATCTCGTGCGTCTCGCGTTCGTGCCAGGCGGCGCCCGCGTAGACCTCCACGGCGGTCGGCAGGACCGGCGCCTCGTGCGGGACCGTCGTGCGCACGAGCAGCCGCCGCAGCGGGTTCAGCGCGACGACGTGCGCCGCGACCCGCAAGCCCGTGCCCGGCTCGTCGACCGCGCTCAGCCAGTCGAAGTAGGTGCAGCCCAGTTCGTCGCGGGCGGTCAGCAGCGCGGGGATCCAGGAGCCCGGCGGTACGTCGACCGTCAGGACCTCGTAGGACTCCTCCGCCGTGGCCTCGGGGCCGAACAGTTCCCCGGCGGGCGCGGGCAGCCAGCCGGCGCCGCTCATCGCCCGTCCCCTTCGACGGCGTCCCGCGCCGCGGAGCCTCCCGCCGCGGACCGGTCCCCGGCCGTCGGCGGTTTCACCAGCCCGCTCTGCAGGGCCGCCACCGACGGACGGGCCGTACCGCTCCCGTACCGCTCCCCCAGCGACTCCCGGGCGATCTTCTCCTGGAGCTTGAGGATGCCCTGGAGCAACGCCTCGGGGCGCGGCGGGCAGCCGGGGACGTAGACGTCCACGGGGATGATCTGGTCGACGCCCTTGGTGACGGAGTACGAGTCCCAGTAGGGGCCGCCGCAGTTGGAGCAGGCCCCGAAGGAGATGACGTACTTCGGCTCGGGCATCTGCTCGTACAGGCGTTTGACGGCCGGGGCCATCTTGTCCGTGACCGTGCCGGAGACGACCATCAGGTCGGCCTGGCGCGGTCCGGGCGCGAACGGGATCACGCCGAGGCGGATGAAGTCGTGCCGCGCCATCGACGCGGCGATGAACTCGATCGCGCAGCAGGCGAGGCCGAAGTTGAAGACCCACAGCGAGTAGCGGCGGCCCCAGTTCAGGACGACCTTCATCGGCTCGGGGGCCAGGCGGGACAGGGCGCCGAGCCGCTTGGGCTCCGGGAGCGCGACGGGCTCGGGCACCGCGGGGTTCACGTCCATGCCAGGACGCCCTTCTTGTAGGCGTACAGCAGGCCGACGGCCAGGAAGCCGAGGAAGACGAACATCTCCACCAGCGTCGCCGCGCCGTAGCCGGGGGCGGCGAAGACCGTCGCCCAGGGGAACAGGAAGATCGAGTCGACGGCGAAGATCACGTACAGGAAGGCGTAGACGTAGTAGCGGACCTGGGTGTGCGCCCAGCCCTCGCCGACGGGGTCGACGCCGCACTCGTAGGTCAGGAGTTTCTCGGGCGTGGGGACCACCGGGCGCAGCAGCCGGCCGGCGCCGAAGGCGACGGCGACGAACAGCACGCCCACGACGGCGAGCAGTCCGACGACCGAGTAGGAGTGGAAGTAGTCCGCCGCGACGACGACGGCCTGCCCCCGCGCCGTCTCCCGCAACGTCTCCGTCACCGTCCGTCCCTCGCTCCCCGACCTGGTCGGCCGCCTCGTGCCCGTGCCGCCTGTCCGACGATCTGTACGAACGGGAGTCTAGGCCCTGATAAAGAGCGGGTAAGCAGCCCGTCGCACCGTGAGACGCGGGGTGGGGTTTTCCCCCGCCCACCAGGGCGGCCGACCTCATGGCGCCTTCGGCCGCCGCACGGCACGCTAGCTCGTATGACCGCACCTACCTCCTCTGCCGGTCCGGCCGCGTCCGGCGCCGGGGACCCGGACCGCGACCGGCTGCCGCCGGCCCGCTTCGCCTTCGACCTGCCCACCTGGAAGGAGATCACGCATCTCCTGGTGAACCTGCCCGTGTCGCTGGTCGGCTTCGTGTACGTCGTGTCCGTGCTGGCCACCGGCACCGCGCTGACCGTCACCGTGGTCGGTCTTCCGCTGCTGGCGGCGGGCCTGATGGGGGCGCGCGTGCTGGGCAGGCTGGAGCGGAAGCGGGCGCGGGCGCTGCTCGGGGTGCGCGTCGACGAGCCGAGCCCGCTGCCACTGGCCCGCACGCAGGGGTGGCTCGGCCGGTGCTGGCTGATGCTGAAGGATCCGGTGGGCTGGCGGACGGCCCTGTACGAGTTCATCCGGCTGCCCTGGGGAGTGCTCACCTTCGGCGTCACGCTGACCTCGCTGTTCGTGCTGTGGCCGGTGCTGCCGTTCATCGCGCGGGGCCTGACCAACGTGGACCGGGCGCTGGTGCGCGGGCTGCTGTCGCCCTCCGACGAGCTGGAGCGGCGGATCGCGGAGCTGGAGTCCGACCGGGGTGTCGTGGTGGACACGGCCGCCGCCGACCTGCGGCGCATCGAACGGGACCTGCACGACGGGGCGCAGGCCCGCCTGGTCAACCTGGCGATGGGTCTGGGCCTGGCCAAGGAGAAGCTGCTGGAGGACCCGGACGCGGCTGCCGAGATGGTGGCGGAGGCGCACGGCGAGGTGAAACTCGCGTTGCAGGAGCTGCGCGACCTGGCCCGGGGCATCCACCCGGCCGTCCTGACCGACCGGGGCCTGGACGCGGCGCTGTCGTCGGTCGCCTCGCGCTGCACGGTGCCCGTGAAGGTGACGGCCGATCTGCCGTCGCGTCCGGCGGAGGCCATCGAGGGCATCGCCTATTTCACGGTGTCCGAGCTGCTGCAGAACGTCAGCAAGCACAGCCGGGCGCGGTCCGCCTCGGTCGACGTGTGGCGTTCCGGCGACCGGCTGCTGATCCAGGTGCGCGACGACGGCCGCGGCGGTGCCTCGCTGGACGGCGGCACGGGCATGCGGGGGCTGGCGGAGCGGCTGAGCGCCGTGGACGGCCTGTTCGTCGTCGACTCCCCGCAGGGCGGCCCGACGACGGTCACCGCGGAACTCCCCTGGCGGGACCGCACGGCCGGCTCCGCCGCGGGCACGGCCCCCCGCGCCGGGAGGGCCGAGAGGTCCAGGAGATCCGGCAGCTCCAAGAGGTGAGGCCCGGCATCTCTTAGAGCTTCCGGCAGCTCTAAGAGCTGAGGACCGGCAGCTCCAAGAGGTGAGGTCCGGCAGCTCCGAGAGGTAGGGAAAACCCCCGCACCGAGACGCCGACGCGCTCCATGGCCCGGCCCGCCCGCTGTCCAGCACTCTGGAGGCACGGCGGGACGACCGCGGGAAGCAGCACGAACACCCGGACGAACAGCAGCACACGAGGGGAACGGGACGACGCCCATGGCCACCGAGTACGGATCGCAGTACGGACAGGAGTACGCGCCCTACGGCGGGGCCGGGTTCCACGACGGTGACGGCGAGGGGCGGCGGCACCGGCTGCCCGCCGGACTCCGGGCGCCGTTCGAGGCGCGCAGCTGGCGGGAGTTCGGGTACGTGCTGCTGAGCCTGCCGATCAGCATCCTGCTCTTCACGTACGCCGTCACGATGGTGTCGCTGGGCGCGGGCCTGCTGGTGACGTTCCTCGGCATCCCGGTGCTTGCGGGGGCGCTGGCGGGCTGCCGGGGCTTCGGTGCGCTGGAGCGCGTGCGGGCGCGCGGGCTGCTCGGCCTGGAGGTGGGCGAGCCGGAGCCGCTGCGGATGAAGGGCCACGGCCCGCTGGCCTGGACCGGGGCCGTACTGAAGAGCGGTGCCTCCTGGCGGGCGCTGCTCTACGCCCTGCTGCACTTCCCGTGGGCGGTGTTCTCCTTCGTGGTGGCGACCGTGTTCTGGCCGCTGGGCTGGTCGCTGCTGACGTACCCCCTGTGGTTCTGGGTCTTGCCGATGTGGGCCGGTCAGGGCGGCATCCAGCTGTACGGCGACGAGCACCACCGGATCTACCTGGACAACCCGTTCGAGATCACGATGACCGCCCTGGTGGGGCTGCTGATCACGCTGGCCACACCGTGGATCGTCCGGGCACTGACCATGGTGGACCGGGTGCTCGTGTACGGGCTGCTCGGCCCGTCGCGGCTGTCGGCGCGCGTGGTGGAGCTGGAGTCCGACCGGGGTGTCGTGGTCGACACGGCCGCGGCCGACCTGCGGCGCATCGAACGGGACCTGCACGACGGGGCGCAGGCCCGCCTGGTGGCGCTCGCGATGGATCTGGGGCTGGCGAAGGAGAAGCTGGCCGAGGACCCGCGGTCGGCGGCGCGGATGGTGGACGAGGCGCACGGCGAGGTGAAGACGGCGCTCCAGGAGCTGCGCGACCTGGCCCGCGGCATCCACCCGGCCGTCCTGACCGACCGGGGCCTGGACGCGGCGCTGTCGTCGGTCGCCTCGCGCTGCACGGTGCCGGTGCGGGTGGAGGTGGACCTGGCGGAGCGCCCGGCGGCGGCGATCGAGGGGATCGCGTACTTCACGGTGTCCGAGCTGCTGCAGAACATCAGCAAGCACAGCCGGGCCCGGTCCGCCTCGGTCGACGTGTGGCGCTCCGACGACCGGCTGCTGCTCCAGGTCATGGACGACGGGGTGGGCGGCGCCGAGGTGTCCGCGGGGTCGGGCCTGGCCGGGCTGGCCGAACGGCTGGACGCGGTGGACGGGATCCTCGTCGTCGACTCGCCGGCCGGCGGCCCCACCCGGGTGACGGCGGAGCTGCCCTGGCGGCGCTGAGCGCGCAAGGCAGCGCGACCGGACCCACGACCGGAACCACGGACGGAATCACTACCGGACCCACGACCGGACACGCGGCGAACGCCCCACGGGAAGCACGCGGCCGACGCGCGGACCGGGGCACGCGGCCGACGCGCGGACCGGGGCCCACGCACCGGAGCAACGCACCGAAGCACGCAGCTCAAGCACAGCGCAAGCACACACGGAAGCATGCGGCGGCGGCCTGCCGTCCGGGCCCCCGAGGGCCACGGGCGGCAG